>JAQVWY010000128.1 GCA_028709465.1 Tissierellia bacterium
AGGGTGAGGAATTTGCTGAAAAGTGCAAAGAATATATTATTAATAATGGAAATATTAGTTCTTACCAATATTGGTTTGGATATTATTATTTACAATTAGACGGTTTCCTTGATTTTGAAGGATATATAGATTACATGAAAAAACAAGGATTTAATTGGATAGAGTAAACCTAGAATTAACTGAAAACTTATTGAAATATAGTTATATTGTAAATATTAACTTTTAAATTTAAACAAAGCTATTGGAATCCAATGGTTTTGTTTTTTATACATTTATTGTAAAAAGCTTTTAATAGATCTGTTTATGAGATTAATAATAGTGATTATTTACCAAATATTAAATAATGAAAAATCATTAAACATAACAATATAATGACATTTTAAAAAAATTTCTTATATGGTATAATACGCATATTAATCAAATAATAATTATTATTTATATCATAAAATTAATGTTTTCAATGAAATTGCATGGCTTGTATTTTTAATTTATTATTAATATTTCATTATATTATATTTAGCTTTTTTTTGATTTAATAATAAAGATTCAATAGTTCAAATAATAATTATTAAAAGAATATTTTATTAGTGTATTACTATAGATAATATTTTAATTATATGAATGGAGGAAAAGCTATGGAAGTAACGGTTGAAATGCTTTTAAGATTAAACTCAATGTTAAATAGTTATGTTATTGCAGGTCACGAGGGAATTCATACTATTGTAAAACGAATTGATATACTTGAAACTCCATTTCCAGAGATTGAAAGGTATTTGGAACCAAGTGAATTTATGTTTACTACATTTTGGAACTCAAAGGAAAGTAAAGAAAACCGTGTGAATTTGGTTAAGTCTATGATTAAACATAATGGAGCTGGAATAGGTATTTTAGCAGATAATTGTCTTAACGGAATAATAGACGATGAAATAATTGAATTAGGAAATAAGTATTCATTTCCCGTAATAAGTTTATCAACTGATATCAGATATAGTGACATAATTTCGGAATTTTCATTGTTGAAGAATTCGATTTTCATTCCTGAATTGGAAGTAAATCTAACAGATATATTATATGCTATAAATAATTTTGATAATAATAAAGATTTAAAGGTATTATGCGATAAGATTAGTGATTTATTATCTACACCTATAATATGTATTTCTACAGATAATATATATTATTCAAAGATCAATGAGGATTGTGTAAATAGTATAATTTTTAAGCTTAATTCTATTAAAAAACAAAGAATATTCAAAAAAGGTATACCTGCTGTTATGACAAACGATAACATAAATTATATAGTAGCTTATTATGGGAAAGAGTCAATAATTGCGACTTATTTAGATAAAAATAAAATTGGTGATGCAAAGATTCAAATTTTTAATAAAATTGCACCTGTTTTAATAGAAAAAATTGATAGCATTAGTATAAATAAATTAGTTAACAAATTTAATAGAAATAAGATAGAAAATGATTCGTATTATTATGCTTTAATCAAAAAAAACAATATATTTGAATATATGAGTTATTTTAATGAAAATTATCATATTTTTGAAATTGATAACTTTTACAATTATTTTATTTGTCTAATAGAAAATAAAATAGATAGAAGTATTTATAAAATATATAGTAAAATTCTTAAGGATATTAATCCAGATTTATTTATATTTTCTAAAAATGAATTTGAATTAAAGGAATTATATAATCAAATAAGTATATTAAATAAGATATCAAAAAATTTAATGTTTTTAAAAGGTTTATATACAGCAGATGAAATTATAATTTTAAGCACTTTATTAAATACTCCTTATTATCAAAAAGATATTATCTATAAAACTAATGAGTATATATTAAATTATAATGATAATATAGATTTCTTAAACACTCTTAGGATATATCTATCAGTTAAAAGTATTAGTAATGTGTCAGATTTATTAGATATTCATCCGAATTCTGTAAAATATAGAATAGATAAAGTTCTTAACAATAACTCTGTTGATTTAAATAATTTAACTGAATTACCGTATGTAGGA
Source organism: Tissierellia bacterium (assembly GCA_028709465.1). Taxonomy (GTDB): domain Bacteria; phylum Bacillota; class Clostridia; order Tissierellales; family Sedimentibacteraceae; genus Sedimentibacter. The sequence continues at coordinate 2,034 of JAQVWY010000128.1, forward strand.
ATATTGTATAGTTTAGAACTATTAAATATAGAATATATAAAGTAACATATTGTATGGAGAACCTTATTCATTTTCTTATAAGATTATGATATAAGGTTTTTTTATTGCTTACATATGTATTTTGTGACTGAACAATAAAAAATAATATTATTTTTATTTATTAGGCATATTGAATAAAAATAGGACAGACATTATAATACTATTAATTTATTAAAAATTTACAAAGAACTTATTACATCTTATATATTTTATTCTTATCAATTTTGAAAAGGTTTGCAAATTATACTTTACTTAATTCTATCTTATATACTTAATATTATTTATGCATCATAATATAATTTCTAAAGATTTAGCCTATTATTTAAAATTAATAATAAATTAACTAAAATATAAATTTAAAGGGAGGTTTTTAGTTTGAGTTACAGAATTGCAATTGATATTGGAGGAACCTTTACCGATTATGTAGCCTTAAATGAGAACAATGGAGATTTATTTGTTACAAAGTCTTCAAGTACTCCAAATAATTTTGCTGATGGGGTAATTGATTGTATTGAGCAAGCTGGAATATCATTAGAGGAAGTAAATTATCTAGTTCATGGTAGTACAATTGTTATCAATGCATTAACAGAAAAAAAAGGAGCAAAAACAGCTTTAATTACAACAGAAGGATTTAGAGATGTATTAGAAATAGGCAGAGCAAATAGGCCAGATATGTATAATTATTATTATACAAAACCCAAAGCATTTATTAAAAGAAGATACAGATTTGAAGTGGAAGAAAGATTAAATAAAGATGGAGAAGTATTAAAGCCAATAAACTTAAATCAAGTTAATGATATAGTTAACGTTTGCAAAGCGGAAAATATAGAAGCTATTGCAGTATGTTTTTTACACTCATATGCTAATCCTGAGCATGAACAAAAAGTTAAGGAAATACTTGAGGATGAGCTTCCTGATGTTAAAATAAGTATTTCATCAGATTTAATTAAAGAGTGGCGTGAGTATGAAAGAACTAATACCACAGCATTCAATGCTTATGTAAAACCAGTTGCAAACAAATATCTGAATACATTAAAAGAAAGATTGAATAATAAAGGTCTTAAATCTGAACCTTATGCAATGCAATCTAACGGGGGGACTGCAACCTTTGAAATGGCAAAGGTAAACCCAGTAAATATGATAGAATCTGGACCTGTTGGAGGAGTAATAGGAGCCAATGAAATAGGAAAGCTTATAGGAGAAAAAAATATAATTACTTTTGATATAGGCGGAACTACAGCTAAAACTTCATTAATATATAATAATGAAGTAAAGATTACAACTGATTATTTTTTAGACAAAACGCCAATATATGCAGGATACCCAGTTAAAGTTCCTATAGTTGATATTATTGAGATTGGAGCAGGTGGAGGAAGCATTGCTTGGATAGATTCTGTAGGTAATTTAAAAGTGGGACCTCAAAGTGCAGGAGCTGATCCTGGACCAGCTTGTTACAATCTAGGTGGAAAATACCCTACATTAACTGATGCGAATTTTATAGCTGGCAGAATTGATCTTAACAGATTTTTAAAGGATAAATATGAAATAGATATTAATAAATCATATGAAGCTGTAAAAGGAATTGCAGATTATTATAAAATATCTGCTGAAGAAGCAGCAAGGGCAATTATTAGAATTGCAAACAACAATATGATGAATGCTTTAAAACTAGTATCTATTAGAAAAGGCTATGATCCATCTGAATTTGTTATGGTAGCAATGGGAGGAAATGGTGGAATTTTAAGTCCTGCATTAGGAAGAGAGTTAAATGTAAAGAAAATAATAGTACCTCTTAATCCAGGAGTATTTTCAGCATGGGGAATGTTGATGACTGACTTGAGACAAGATTATATAAGAACCAAAATTACTAAATTTAATAAGGAAAATGTAGATACTGCAAACAATGTTTTTGATGAAATGTTGCAAGAAGCTATTGATATGTATAAGGATTTTGGCTTCAGTGCAAAGGATATATATATTGTAAAGACTGTGGATATAAGATATGTTGGTCAAGAACACACTGTTAAGACACCAATTAGTGGAGATATAATAACTAATCAAAATCTTGATGATATACGAAACAGTTTTGAAAAGTTGCACGAACAGTATTATTCATTTAAATTACCTGACTCAGATATTGAATTTGTAAACTTTAATGTTACAGCATTTTGCAAGGTTGACAAAGCTGAAATAAAACCTTTTGATTTAAAAGGAAAGGCAGAAGATGCAATAAGATGCATGAGAACTGTTGATTTTGATGAAGATGGTAAAATTGAAGTACCTGTTTATATCAGAGAAAAATTAGGTGTAGATAGTTTTATTAAAGGTCCTGCAATTATTGAAGAAAAAACTTCTGTTACAGTATTATATTGTAACCAAGAGCTGTATGTTGACAATTACGGCAATTTAATAATACAGGGGGTTAGAAAATGAAAATAATTGATAGATTTACCATAGAAAATATTAGTGAAGGACTTGTAGCAGCTTCTGATGAAATGTTTATAAGCTGGGGAAGAACAAGTCAAAGTACTATTATTTATGAAGTATTGGACTATGCTGCTGGTTTAACTGATGCGAAGGGAAATTTAATTGCTCAATCAAATGGTGTTACAGGCTTCTTAGGAACGATTACTTATTCTGTTAGATCTACAATCGAGAAATTTGGTTATGAAAACATTAAGCCTGGAGATATAATACTTACCAATGATCCTTATAACGGTAGCGGTACACATTTATGTGACGTTTCTGCTGTTATGCCTATATTCAATGATGGAGAATTAATTGCTTTTGCAGCTAACAAAGGACACTGGAATGAAATTGGAGGTAAATCGCTGGGAAGTTGGTGTACAGATGCAACAGAAATATATCAGGAAGGTCTTCAATTTCCAATTGTTAAAATATACAATGAAGGTAAATTAAACGAAGCATTAAGAGACCTGGTAGAAGTTAATGTAAGAACACCTAAAATGACACTAGGAGATTTATATGCTCAAACTGCATCATTAAGAGTTGCAGAAAAAAGAGTTGTTGAATTGTGTAAAAGATATGGAAATGATGCAATATTCCAAAGTATAAATAAAATGTTGGATGACGGCGAAAAATTGGCAAAACAAGAATTAAGCAAGATGCCACATGGTGTTTTTGAAGCCGAAAGCTATATAGACACTGAATCTAATAATATTGAAGATGTTTACATCAAGGCAAAGGTTACCATAAGTGATGATGAATTTATTATTGATTTAACAGGATCAGGCAAACAAGTTTATGCACCTATCAACTGTACAAAATATGGAGCGTATTCTGCCGCTAGAGTTATATATAGAGCAGTTGTTTCTCCACAAGCATATAATTTAGGAAATGAAGGATTCTATAAACATTTGAAGCTTATTGTTCCTGAAGGGACGGTATTTTCAGCCGTAAGGCCTGCTCCAGTTTCATGCAACTGGGAAGCTTTCTCGCACTTAACAGATTTAGTAGCTAAAGCATTAGCTCCACATATGCCTGATAAAATTAGTGCCGGACATTTTCTAAGTATAATTGGTACAATTGTAGGTGGTATAGATGATAGAACACA
>JAQVWY010000003.1 GCA_028709465.1 Tissierellia bacterium
GTTGCTGGTAATATACTTCTGGATTTAATTGCTTTGAAAATGATTCTACTATTGTAGCATACTTTTGAGCATCAATAGTTGACATGGCATATAACATAATAAAAAATGTCAATAATAAAGTCACCATGTCACTGTATGTTTCCATCCAGCTTGCTCCTCCGCCATCCGTTTCCCTTTTCTTTTTTCTCGCCATAATAATCCCTACTTATTTAACTATTTTTATGCATTAGCATTGATGTTTTTCCTGTTCCTTTTCTTCTTGCTATCTTTACTTTTTCCTTCAGCCCCTGCCATAGTACTTCTTTCCTGATATGTTACGTATGAATTTAATTTTTCTCTTATGTATTTAGGGTTTTCACCTGATTGTATTGAAAGCACACCCTCCATTATTAATTCCTTTGCAATCATTTCTTCATCATGCTTTGCCTTTAACCTGTTAGATATGGGAGCACAAATCATATTAGCAAGAATTGAACCGTAAAATGTAGTAACAAGCGCAACCGACATACCTTTGCCGAGAGAATCAGCTCCATCAGAAGTTTTCATATTCGCAAGCATATTAATAAGCCCTATCAATGTTCCTAACATACCAAAAGCAGGCCCAAAAGATCCTAATGTGTCAAATACCTTCCAAGCAGATGCATGTCTAGCTTCTATACAATCTATTTCATTTTCTATTTGTGCTCTTACTTTTGTTGGTTCAATTGCATCAACTATTAACATTACACAATATTTTAAGAATTCGTCTTCAAAATTCATTGAGTTAACTTTTTCTTCCAAAACTAATAATCCCTTTAGCCTTGCTTCCTTTGCAAGATCTTCAATTATATCGATGTAAAGATTAAGATCTGTTTTTTCTTTTTTCAACAAAACCTTAATATTTTTAGGTACATCTTTTAAATATTTTGAAGGAACAGACATAACAGTAGCGGCTATAGCTCCTCCAAAGGTTATGTAAATACTAGGAATATCAATAAAGCTGGAAAGAACCTGTGAAACACTTGTACCACTACTTTTAATTCCGTAAAAAACCAGACCGAATCCTGCTAATGTTCCTATAATAAATGAAATATTCATAACACACCTCTTTGTTTATTCTACATTAAAACCTTTTAGCATTTTTTGATTATATTTTACTATTTTATTTACAATTTCTTCTCCTTTATCTTTTACTAAGTAATACTTCCCTGTTGTTAATGTAATTTTTGTTTCTGGTATGAATTCTATTTTTTCTATTAATGTTGCGTTTATTAAAAAAGTTTCACCGTTTATACCAACAACTTCTATCATATGCCCTCCAATTTCATACTGAAAATAATTACTATTATCTTTTATAATAAAAATATTAAATATAATCACAAATATTTATGAGCATAGTCAATATTTTTATTAACAGTTGATTAAGCGATTGATAGAGCAGTAGATGGAGCAATGGAGGGAGTAATTGTTATTCTACGCTCATCTATTGCTCGTCCATCGCTCATCTATTACTTAACTATTGTTCCCTATCGTTTAAGATTCACTAATTCCTCAAGCATTTGATCTACAACTGATATTATTTTTGTGTTGGCTTGAAATCCTCTTTGGGTTATAATCATGTCTGAAAATTCATTTGCTAAATCTACATTAGACATTTCTAATCCGAAAGCCACTATTTCCCCAGTTTGCCCAAGACCAGCCGAATAAGTAATTATATCTCCTGTATTATTGCTTTCAGAATAATATGAATTACCTTCAAGTATTAGAGCATCTTGATTTGGTACATAAGCAATTCCTATTCGCCCAATAATTTCTATAGGTTCAGCATCAGCAGCAGCCTTAATATTATAACCGGTAATCGTTCCATCTGAATTTATAGTAATATTTTTATAGTTATTAAAATCTTCTATTGATATGGGTACTAGACCTGTCATTATGCCGTCATCATCTACACCTGTTTCAGCATCATCCTTATTTAAACCTAATACTAAAGAACCGCTTGAATCTACAAGATTTCCTGTAGGGTCAAAATTAAATGCTCCGTATCTGGTTAGAAACTGTTCTCCGCTGGCATTTTGAACCATAAAATATCCATCACCATTTATGTATAAGTCAGTGGATTTGTTTGTTGGAGAATAACCTGATAATGTATGTATTGTATCTACAGAGCTTATTTGAGCACCATAACCTACTTGAGATGCATTTGTACCGCCCCTGGTGCCTTCAATTCCTCCTCCAGGAGATTTAATTTGTTGATAATAAACATCTCTGAAAGTCGCCCTTTGGGATTTATATCCATTCGTATTAACATTTGCTATATTGTTACCTATTACGTCCATTTTTGTCTGGTGGCTTCTCATTCCTGAAACACCAGAATAAAGTGCTTTCATCATAATAATTCATTCTCCTTTTTTATTAGCTGCTTAGTCCTTCAAAAATTCCAGACTTTAGCCTCCTGAAAAGGACCGGCTATTTTATTACAGCTCCATCAATATTTGTAAATATATTTTCTTTTAAATCTTGACTGTTAATTGCAGTTATTACTTTATTTTGCATAGTACTTATTATAAATGCCTGGTTGTCAATCATAACAAGGACGTTTTTTAACCCCTTATCCTTTGCCTGTTCTGCCGCCTCATTTAATTTTTCTGTAACATCAGAACCTACGTCAATATTTCTTTCTATTATTCTTTCATTTGCATGTTTTGAAAAAATTACTCCCCTTTCAATTTTTTCATTTAACAAATCTTTGAATTTTCCATTATTTTCATTTTGCTTTACTGCAGTATCCCGTTGAATATTGCCATTTAAATTGCTGATTTTTCTAATAAAGTTAATGTCTGTCACTTTATCACCTACCGATATTTAAATTTCCTAAGTCATAGACATTTATAGCTCTTCTGATTCTTTTGGTTCTTTTTCTTTTGGTTCTTTTGGTTCTTCTGGTTCTTTTACTTCTTTTATTTCCTTTATTTCCATAATATTAGAATAGTCATACTCTACATCATTTACATAAATCTGTGCTTTCCCGCTGAATAATGTAACCTTTTGAACTATGCCTTCTTGAATCTCTAGCCCGCCTTTACTGTTGTAATCAGCAACCACTACGTTTTTTCCTATAAGAGATGTGGCTTGTCCTTGCGCTGCAATTTCAGATAAGTCTGACATTGCTTGTAAAGATGAAAACTGAGCCATTTGTGATATAAATTCTGTATTTTCCATAGGATTCATAGCATCTTGATTAGTAATTTGAGCAACTAACAAATTCAGAAAGTCCTGCATATTTAATCTTTCATTTTCTTTTTGAATATTTAAATCTTTCACATTCCCAGTGCTGTTAGTTCGATAGTCTGATTGATATCCGTTAATTTCCAAAGTAAACCTCCCTTACATATTCATTGTTATATTACTCATATTAATAAGCTCTGAAAATATCATATCATCATCGTCATGATTAGCTTGATAATAATTGTTTTTATGTGTGTTATGTCCATTTTTTTGATTACTGCTTCCATCATAAGTTTTCTCATGGTTTTGGCTGTTATTTTGATAATAGTTTAAAAGATGGTTCTCGTGAGTAAATTCATTTGGCTTAACAACAATGTTTACAGCTCCATCAACTGTTTTGCTCAATGCATTTGTAATTTCTTCCTTATTGGAAGATAATATTTTTTGTGTCTCTTCATTTAATGCTTTAATTTCCACTGTTAGTTTGTCATCTTTGAAAATCATTTTAATATTAACTTTTCCAAGATTGTGGGGTTGGAGTTCCATCGTAACCTCTTTTAGACTACTTATATTTCCTTCCCCTGACATGAAAATTATTTTGTCTTTTACTTGAGTTAAAACCTGGGATTTTATTTCTGTTGATTCATCACTTATTGTAATAATTTTTTCTCCTTCAACTAATGGTTTATTATTCTTTACAATAAGTTCATGATAATCAAATTCATTCATACCCTTATTCTTGCTTTTTATTTCTTTTGTCAATCCACTTTCTGAAACATTAGATTCTAATGGAATTTCCTTTACAATAGTTTCTGGTAGCTTTTCTTCCTTTGAAATTATATCAGTTTGTTTAACATTTTCAGAATTTCTCATTTTATGTAAAAAGCTATAATTTTCAAAAATGTGATTTTTATATTCATTATTATCAACATTATCAACTTTTACTTTTTCATTTAAAATATTAAAATTAAAAAAGTTGGAACTACCTAATAAACTAATTAATTTTTCTAAATCTTCTTCTTGATTTTGTGATTTTTTTACTTTGTAGTCAATAATGATTTCATTTTTTTCTAGTTTTCCTGGTTCTTCCATATTTTCAATGCTAATAGTATTCTGGTCAAGTAAATTTACAGGTTGAGAATCACTTAGGAGGAACATATCTTCAAGATTTAAATTTGCTGAATCACCACTTAACCCTTGTTCAGAATAATTACTACTTTCTGCTATTGCCATTTGCAACATGGCTAGAAAGCCACCTTTATTCACATCTAGAACCTGGTTCTGATTAAATGAATTTTGAGAAAATTGAATTGGGTCAAAATTGTTTAAGTTTAGACTAATGTTCATATTTCACCTCCTTTCAAGTTCCTTATTTATATTGCAAACTTTTCTGTCATCCCTTTATTTACTATAAACTCTTCTATGAAAATTTCTTCCTTCTTTAATAGAACTTTGTTATATTTCTCAATTTCTTTTTCTCTTAATTTTTCTAGTGTAGAAATTTCTATATTCATATTTATAATTTCTTGTCTCTTTGCTTCTATGTTCTTATTTAAAGCTCTTTTTTCTTCCTCTTTATTTTCAATTTGTTTCAAAATGCTACTCATATGTATTTTATAGTAAATAATTTCACCAACAGATATTGCAACACAAGACTTTTCATTAAATTCATCATTTACAATTTCATATTCATCCTTAAGATTTATGACGAGTTTTTCATTTTTTATATATTCATAATTTAAATTGCTTAATTCAATTTTAAGATTTTCCAAGAATTGTTCTTTTATCTCTAATACTTTTTGTAGAGAAAAATTAAATTTTTTCATTTCAACACCTCTTTTTTTCCATTGTATTTCGAATATATTAGGGGCGTTTTGGCTAAATATCATTCATTAATTGAATTATTTCATCAAATGAAAATTTATCTTTGACACCTTGCGTTAAAAAGTCATTTACTTTATCTATTTTAGTTATTGCTTCATCAAGCTTTAAGTTTGTACCTTTTTTGTAAGCGCCGATAGAAATCAAATCATAGTTTTCGTAATAAATAGATAAAATATCCCTGATTTTTTTTGCATTATCATTGTGTTCCTTTGTAGCGATATCATTCATAAGTCTTGATATGCTGGCATTTATATCAATTGCAGGATAATGATTTGAATTTGCTAACTTTCTGGTTAAAACAATGTGTCCATCTACAATACCTCTGACCGTGTCAGAAATAGGTTCATTAGTATCATCACCTTCAACTAATACCGTATATATACCTGTTATTGAACCTCCATTAAAATTTCCGCTTCTTTCTAATAGCTTTGGAAGTTCTGCATAAATTGAAGGAGTATATCCTCTTGATACTGGTGGCTCCCCTGTGGCCAAGCCAATTTCTCTTTGAGCCATGGCAAATCTTGTAAGTGAGTCCATCATTAAAAGAACATCTTTCCCTTTATCCTTAAAATACTCCGCAATTGTTGTTGCAACTAATGCACATTTTACTCTAAGCATGGCAGGTTGATCTGAAGTTGCCACAACTAATACAGATCTTTTTAAGCCTTCTTCTCCTAAATCTTTTTCAACAAATTCTCTTACTTCTCTTCCTCTTTCCCCTACTAGAGCTATAACATTTATGTCTGCTTTTACATTTTTCGCCACCATTCCAAGAAGTGTGCTTTTCCCAACTCCACTGCCTGCAAATATACCCATACGCTGTCCCTTACCTATAGTCAACAAACCGTCAATAGCTTTGATTCCAAAACTTAAAGTTTTATTAATCCTAGGTCTAGATAAAGGGTTAATGAAATCATTGTCAACAAAAGAATATTCATTGCTTATAAATCTATTTTTATCGTCAATAGGTTGCCCAGTTGCATCAATGATTCTGCCTATTAAAAAATCTCCCACTGGAATTTTTAGTTTATTGCCCGTTGAAATCACTGTATTTTCTAGCCCTATTCCTTTTATGTCCTCATAAGGCATTAAAAGTACTCTTCCATCGTTGAACCCTACTACTTCAGCTTTTACTATTCTGCCATTAGTATCGGTATTAATCTTGCATATATCTCCTATTTTATATTTATTGCCTGTTGCCTCAATCATCATTCCAGATATTCTTTTTACTTTGCCTATGTATGTACAAAAATCTTCTTTTAACAATACATTTCTTATATTTTCAAATTCCTTAGCTTGCATTTTTATTTAATACCATCTCTTTAAGGTTTTTTAGTTGAGTTTCAACACTTCCATCAATAATACCATCAGGAGTTTCAATAATAACACTTCCGGCATCCAACTTATCTAAAATTTCTATTTTTACATCTTTTGATATTTTATTAAGTTCATTAACTAAATTTTTGTCTGCCTGAATAGTAATTAAATCATCATTACTTGAAATATATAATTTAATCCATTCTATATTACGGTAATCCTTTATTACATCATCAATTATTCTTAATGCAACATTGTCATCCGAATCAATTTTTTTTCTAATTATTTTTTCAGCTATTCCAATTGACAGTTCAGTTAATCCTGCTTCATATTTTGCTAATATTTTTTGTTTTTCATCTTCTATTTCTTCAATCATTTCAGCTATTTCTTTAACTTTATTGCTGTTTTGCTCATTGATTATTTTTAAAGCATATGATTTACCATTTTCATACCCCTCAACGTATCCATTACTTATGCCTTTTTCTATTCCTTCATTATAGCCCTCTTCATAACCTCTTCTTTTACATTCATCTATTTCTATTTGAGCATTCATTTTTGCAGCATTAATAATTTTTTTAGCTTCTTCATTGGCTTCTTCTAAAATTACTTCTCTTTGATTATATATATCATACAAATCTGCCATTGGAGAATTTACAACATTAGAAGCTTGTTGCTGATGGTCTTTTATTTTACTTTTCTTATTAAACACTACATATTCAGATTTAATTATACTAGACAATAACATCATCCTTTCCGCCTTTTGCTATAATAAGTTCTCCTTCTTCCTCAAGACGTCTTATTACTGAAACAATCCTTTGCTGAGCTTCTTCCACATCTCTCAAACGTATATTGCGTGTATATTCAAGTTCAGATTTAATGGTTTCGGACATTTTTGTTGACATATTGCTAAACAATAAATCTGAAACCTCCTTATTTGTTCCTTTAATAGCATAAACCAAATCCTTACTATCAACTTCACGTAGAAATCTTTGAATACTCATGGAATCAAGTGTCATAATGTCTTCAAATACGAACATTCTCATTCTAATTTCATCAGCAAGTTTAGCATCTTTTTTGTTAAGTTCATCAAATATATATTTTTCATTGCTTCTATCCATGTTGTTCATAACATCAGCAACATAATTCACGCCACCTATTTCCGTAAAATCCACTGAAACTATAGAATTAAATTTCTTTTCCAATACTTCTTCCACATATTTTATAACCTCAGGTGACGTGCGATCCATTTTTGCAATTCTTTCAACTACATTTATTCTCTTTTCTTTTGGCAACTCTGCAATAACTGCAGATGCTTGATCAGCTCTAGCATATGACAGTATCAGCGCTATAGTTTGTGGATGTTCGTTTTGAATAATTGCTAAAATATTCTTATAATCTACTTTTCTTAAAAAATCAAATGATTTAGATCTTAGTGTCTTTGTTACTCTTTCTAAAAGACTTGTTGCTACTTGAGTACCAAATGCTTTTTCCAGAACATTTTTAGCATATTCCAGACCACCTTCGGTTATTACTTTTTGTGTTAAGCATAAATCATAAAAATCCTTTAAAGTATCTTCCATAGTTTTTGGTGATAAGTGCTGAAGTCTTGAAATTTCATATGTTAGTTGTTCTATTTCATCTTCTTTGAGGAATTTATATATTTTTGATGAATTGTCGGCACCAAGGGATATAATAATAGCAGCAGCTTTTTGTTTACCTGTTAATTTAGTTTCTGCCATGTTAGTTATCATCTCCCTTAATCCAAGTTCTAATTAATTGTGCTGCTATTTCAGGATTAGCTGTTGTAAATTCCTTTAACTGTTTCTTAATAACTTGTTCTGGTGTTTCCTGCACCTTTATTTCCTCTTGAATATCGGTCCAAGAAAAACTATCTGTTATAGCAGCTTCCCCACTAACTTTATCTGAAAATTCTAATCCTTTTTTCTTCTTTTTGCGAATGCTTAAAATTAGACTAATAATAAATACCAATATTGCTATAACCCCTACTGCAATACCCCCATATATAAAAATATCTTTTAATTGTATTGCATTTTTAACTTCTGGGTCAGTAGTAATAACAGGTATAGCTGGTGCATCTGGATCAAAGAAACTGATGTTATGAAGTGCTATATCTTCAGTGCTTACTCCTGTAGAGAAAGCAATTAATTCTTTCACTTCATTTAATTCTTCATTCCTCATGTTTGCTTTATTTATTACAGCCGCAACAGTAAGTTTCTCTATTGTGCCTGGATTATGCTCAATTTGTTCTTTTAGTTGACTAACAAGATAATTAACAGAATTTGAATCTTTAAAATATATGTTATCTCCTTCAATTACAACTCCAGGATACGTAGGAATTTCAGCATTTGTTTCTGTTCCAGGAACTCCACCCACTGTTTCTCCAGGTCCTGTAACTTCTCTGTTATTATTGGTATCGCCAGGTACACCTAAATTCGTTTCTTCATCAGGTAAATATTGTAGTATTTCACTAATTTTTTTATCAAAATTAATAGTGCATTTTGAAGAAACTTTTACATTTTCAAGCCCATACATTTTAGCAAGAAAATCAGTAACATCTGCTTCTGTTTCTTTTTCAAACTCTTTTTCTATTTCAAGCTTTAATTTTATAGCATTTGTTTGTTGCATTTCATTATTGACAATTAAACTGTTTCCACTTGTATCAATTATTGCAACATTTTCTTCCTTTAAACCGTTGACGCTTTTCACCATTAATTGCATTATTCCATTTATTTGTGATGCAGATAAAGAATTTCCATTGTTTAAATTAATTTTTACAGAAGCTGAAGATTCATTATTTTCAGTTTCCCAAGCAAAATTCTTTTCTTGTGGAATGTTGAGTGTTACAATTGCTTCTTTTACTACCTCGATTGTTTCAATTGAATCTTGTAATCTTTCTTGTAATTGAAAAATTTCATATTTTCTTTTTTCATAATCTGTAGTCATAAAATCAATATTTTGGGTAAAAACATCATAATTCATACCTGTTCGGGGATGTCCTGATTGAGCTAACTGCATCCTCAATTTGCTTTCTTGCTTTTGAGGTATTAATATAGTATCATTTTTATATATGTATTCAACTTCGTTTTCCTGAAGCTGTTTCATTACTTCTACAGTTTCTGCCTCATCAATATTGCTAAATAAAACCACATAATCTTTATTGTTAAGTAGGAAGGCTATTGCTAGTGCAATCACTACTAAAGCAATTAATCCTACTACTATGAGTTTTTTTATTTTAGAACTTAATTTATTCCAAAAATCTATTATATTTTTCCAAATGTTTTTAAATTGCTCTGCCATTTACAGCTCCTAAAATATGAGATTTTCACTTATACTCCCATACGCATTATTTCATTATATGCATCTAAAGCTTTATTTCTAAGTTGTATAACCAAGTCCAATGATACTTCAGCCTTTTGTGTATTTATCATTAAATTATGAACATCATCACTTTCGCCTATTGAAAGTTCATATATATCCTTATCAACTTTAGACTCTGCTTGTATATAATTATTTAAAGCATTGTTAAATATAGATTTAAATGAAAGTTCATTTTTTTTATCATTTGATAATTTACTTATATCATTAACTTTTGTTAATTCATTTATTTCCTTAATAGGAACAATGGGCTCTATAAACATAACTACCTCCCAATTTCTAAGGCTTTCACCGCCATTTGTTTCATAGTATTTAATGCCGTTATATTTGCTTGATATGCCCTATATGCTTCCATCATATCTACCGTTTCTTTTAAAGTATCTACATTAGGCATGTTAACGTATCCATTTTCATCTGCATCAGGATGCTCAGGGTCATAAAGTAATTTAAATTCTGTTGGATCTTCAATTATTGCAGAAACTTCAACTTCGCCTGCTTCATATTCATTTAAATTTTGTACCAACACATCTTTAAAATTACTTGCAGATGAAAAAATCACCATCTTTCTTCTATAAGGTTCTCCATTTTCAGTTCTTGTTGTATCTTTATTTGCTATATTTTCTGATATAACATCCATTCTTAATCTTTGAGCTGTAAGACCAGAGCCGCTTATATTAAGTGACTGTAAAAAAGACATTCATTTCCCTCCTATTATTTTTTACCTTCTGATATAACTGATTTGAGTTTTGAAAAATAAGAATTAATTTCTGATACTGTATACATGTATTGCAACTGTGTCTTTGCCAACTGGAGATTTTCTTTTTCTAAATCAACATTATTTCCATCAAGGCGCAACGACTGATTACTATTTTCTTTGATTATTATTTTACTTGTTTTTACCTGATCGTTTATTTGAGATGATGTCATTCCATTAACATTTTCCATGTTTGCCTTTAAAACACTTTCAAAGTCTACAATTTTGCTTTTGTATCCTGGAGTGGAATAATTAGCAATGTTTTCCATAGTTATTTGCTGTTTAAGCCATAGTCCGTCTAAACTCTTATTAAGTAAATTCATTCTTGATATGTTTTCTATCTTCATCCCCATTACTCCTTTTATACTTTTTATAAAAAATTATAAAAAAAATTTATTATAGCCAAACGGTATAATAAATTACATACTAAACTTTACATATTTTAATAGAGTATTATCATGTAAATTTAACAATCCCCATAAAAAAATTGCAAAAAAAATAATTTATTACAGCCAAAAGGTATAATAAATTACATATATATGTACTTTTATATATATTACCATTGGCAACTGGCTACCTTAGTTTTATAGTTTTCACTTTAGGCCCTATAGCTTTGTGTCTCTGCCTTTCGACAAATTTACCTTTTTCAATTATAAATAATCTTTACTTTCATTAACTAAAAACATTATAATCGATACCATTGCAAAATGCAAGCTTTTTCGACAAAATATTACTATGTATATTTTTAGTTTTGTCTAATATTTATAATTTTTTAAGTTTATAGTTTTAGCTTACTACTTCCAGCTTTGCTTTATATATCCAAAAATAATAAAGTATGGATATATGTATATTTATCCATACTTTATTATGAAATCGTTTGCAATTACGAAAACTTTACACATTTTATTACTTTTCTGACTTCTTTAATTTACTTTTAATACTTGTTAAAACACTTTTATTTATTTTTTTAGAAGCAGTAATATTGAATTCACATGTATCTGCTAATTCTTTTCTTATAATTTTTATATCTCTTGGTGCATTAATTGCTATATTAACCTTATCCTGAGAAATTTCAGTTATAATAATTTCAATATCTTCTCCAATAAGAATTGATTCTGAAGTTTTTCTTTTTATAACTAACATTTACCTTCCTCCTCAGTTACTATAAAATTATATCTTAGAGGATAGGTATTTTGAAGTATCACTTGCTTTGCTAATTTTGTTTTGGGATTAATGGCAATTGGACTTCTTAAATTAACAACTGAATCTTTTACATTCTCTCCTATTATTGCTATAACCAAAAACTTTAATTCTAATTCATTTTTTACATTAAGTTCTGATAAATCCTCTTTATATAAAATTGGTTCATATTCTCTAAAAATAATATAAGGATCAATTAATACAAAGGATAAATCTGAATTGTCCAAAGATTGAAGAAACATAACATCTTCTTCATTATCGTCCTTTAATATTATATATCTTTTGAATTCCTCAAAACCATACATGCCATAAGAAAAGTTAATTATATCTTCTTTGTTTACCAAAATATTTCCAAAATCTCTAGTTTCAACATTTATTATATCATTCAAAAATATCTATCTCCTTTTAATAAAAGAACCATTTTATCATCTTTATAATAACAATTATACCCTTTTTTATTTCATAAAATCTATAAAACTATTTTCCAAAATTTTATTACCCATTGACAATGCAGCATTGTAAGAATATCGTTGCATATTAAAATCTACAATTGCTTCTGCTGGATCTACATATTCTACTTCTAATAATTTTTCATTTAAATTAAATTGATTGTCTTCATTTCTAATTTTTAAAAAATCTAAATAATTAGTTTTAGAACCTATATCAGTAATACTTACTAGAACCTGTTTTTTCTGTTCCTCAAACCTTTCAATGTAAGGAGTAATGTTTTCTATAGAAAATTCAGGGCTTCTCAATTCTTTTTTTATTTCTCCTATCAATGTATATAAATTGTTTGACATACCTTTACTATCTTTTCCATAACCTATGAATTTAATGCCTGACATAGACATGTCAAATACTGTATCGGTGTTTAATACGTCATTGCCAAAGGTCATTCCTAAACCAAGGTCTATATGAATAGTTTCATTAAAGAGTATATCTAGTTCATCTTTATTATCAGGATGATTTACATCTAAACCTTTATACAATAAATTACCATCCTTATCTAAAGTAAATGGTATTACATCTTTACTAGTGCCACCAAATACATATCTGTCTCCAATTTTTCCATTGAGAGAAGTAAGTATGGATTTTTGTAAATTATCTAGTTCTTTTGCAATTACCTCTCTGCTTTCAGAACTCATTGTTCCCGTGATACCCCTCAAATATGATGTATAAACTGACTCTAAATTGTTGTTGATTTCTGTTAAATTAGTTTCGGCTAAAGTAAGAAAAGAATCAACATCTTTTATATTTGTATCGTACATTTCTGTAGATCTATATTCTCTTCTTAGTTTATAAGCTTTAATAGCAGATACAGGATCTTCAGAACCTTTGAAAAATCTTCTGCCTGTTTGCACTCTTTCATTAAAATAATACATTTCCTTTGCTGACTTATTTAAATTTCTAATATATTTATTTGACATCATACCCGTTGTTATTCTCATATTATCACCTTTATACTCCCATTTTATTGATTAGCGTATCAAGCATTTCATCCAATGTTGTCATTAATCTTGCTGCTGCATTGTAGGATTTGCTGTATTGCAGCAAATTTACTCCTTCTTCATTTAAATCAACAGAAGACATGCTGCTTTTCTCATAATCTATTTGATACATGGTTTCTGTATACGTTTTAAAGGAAGTTTCTACTTCATATACTTGTAGATTTAATCTTGTAGTTGTAAATGATAGAAATTCCTGAAAAGTTCCTTTAAATAGTTGTTTTCCAGTTTCAGTGTTAAATTTGAAACTTCCTTCCTCTCCTGGTTGAAACAAAGATATCATTCTTAATATATTGTCAGTAGCACCAGAAGCATCGTCCCCTGTAACAGGAATTTTTGTATTAGTTATGTATGAAGTTATGGAATCAGCCCAACCATCTGATATTTTAATATTTGCAGCAGTAATATTTTCAGAACCTTCTTTATCTGGATCTTCACCTCTTGCTGAAAATAAAGGTCTTTCTTCAATATCTCCATCAGCATTTATTCTTTGGTTAACATTATTCATTTCCTTAGCAAATTTATTTGCTAATACATCAAGCATATTCTGATAATATTGAACGCCTTTAGCAGTTTGGGATGAATCGTTAGATACAGAAAACTCACCTTTTCCGTTTAAAAACTTTATATAGCCTCCTAATTGACCTTTATCAATTAACGAGGTTAAATTTTGCCCTATTAAAGTATCGTCTATACTCTTCTTTAACTCTATTTCAATATCATCTTTATAAGTTAAGCCATCATGTAATGCTATTTCTGCAGCCTTATCATCATCAACAATTTTAATTCCGCTGCCTTTTAATTTAATTGACAATAAATCTATACTTTTGTTTCCTCCTATACTAAGAGGTTCTAAAGATACTTCTATATCAAAATAACTAGAAAGTTCATCAATGAGCAAATTACGCTCATCATTCAACTCTAATGCAGCATTTCCGGACATATTACTTTCTTTAATTTGTTTATTTAACCTAGCTATATTATCTATTAATTGATTAGTCTTTACAATAGCTCCATCATTTAAATATGTAAATTGCTGTTCTCTTATAGTATCCATCTGTCTGGAATAGTCATTGAACATTTGGGTAAGAATTTCAGCAGATGTTCTTACTACACCTTCCAAAACAGGATCAGATGGTCTTGATGAAAGGGATTGAAGCTGTTCTAATAAATTCGAAAATTGAGCATCTAATCCTTCCACTGATATTTCATCAAAGATAGCATCTAAATCACTTAAAGCTTCAAATTGAACTTGTTCACTGCCTGCTTTTGCAGCTTCTGCCCTATATCGATAGTCAAGAAATGAATCTCTGAATTGGCTAACTCCCGTACTTTTAACACCTTGTCCAATTATCACCCCTGAAGTACCATATTTAATGTTGCTGGCATTAAATGAAACGGAGTTTATATCTAGACGTTGTCTAGTATATCCCTTCGTATGAATATTCGATATATTCTGACCTACTATATCCATAGTATTTTGATTGGTTCTTAAAGCACTGGTTGCAGTCTTATATCCTAAAAAAGTTGATCTAAGCATTTCCCTTTTTCTCCTAATTTATTCATCTCTTTATCCACTTTATGTAGTCTAATCTCAATAAGTGTTTTGCATAAATTATTTATTTTTTTAACATCATTTATTAATATATTCAATCTATCATATATTTCATTTAATTGTGTTTTTTGTTCATCATCAGATAATACAATAATTTCTTTTAAAGTTTTATCACTAAGCCCTAAATCTTTAAGAGTTTTTTCTCTTTTTTGTTCAAGCACCCTCATTTTCAAATAATATGCCTGCTCTTGTGATACAATATCATCTAATAAATTTATATCCGAATTTAAAACAGCACCATACTTTTTATACTCTAAATCCAAAAAATTATTATATAGCTCAACATTTTCTTTAAGCAAATTATACAATATATTCATTATCTACCTCTATTTTAATAGTTTACTTACTATTTTATCTGTGTCTATAACATATGAATTATTACTTATTGCTTCTTTAATTTTGTTAATCTTATCAACATCATTATCTTTATTTATTTCTGTAGCGATATTCTTCTTAATAGAGTTTAGATTTATATCTTTATCATTACTGTTTTTATTATCCTTATTAGAAATACCTTTAATATCTATAACATCATACTTTCTTGTTTTTACAATCTCTTCATTTTTAACAGCCTTAGAATTAACCTTATAATTCATATAATTATTTATATTTTGAATTTTCATATATTTCATTTCCTCTCATATAGTCATAATATATTATTCAACACATATTAATAAAATCTAGCAATGTTTTACGTTAGGCTGCATTCATAATCTTTTCTTCATCTAAAATCAACAATATTTCATTATTATTTTGACTCTTTGCCACTCCTTTTAAAAAACTGTCCATATACTTTTTACTAACTTCTTCAGTTTCTTCAAAAGGTGTTATATTTTCAACTGATATAACTTCATCTACAATCAATCCCACAAATAAATTATCCTTTTCAAAAACTATTACCATATTTTTTTTATTTACGTCATTATTTTTTATTTTGTTTGATTGTATGTTAAATAGTTCTTTCAATCCTATTAAAGGAACCACATTGCCCCTTAAATGTATAAGACCAATTATATAATCTGAAACATTTGGAACATAAGTAATATCTTCAGGTTTAACAACTATGGATGTAATGTATTTACTGCTTACAGTATACAAATTTTCATTAAGTTTAAAAATCAACCACGGAAAATTAACTTCCTCTAATTCTTCTGTATCTATATAATCCATTTTTTTCTCCTTATCGATAGTACGTTGGATGAGACTCTTACCACATTACTAATCATTATTAGTTAAAAAATCAATTTCCTTCTCATTTAGTATTCTCTTAATATCCATTAATAGTATTATTTTATTTTCAAGCTTTGCAATTCCTGTAATATACATGTTAACGTAATTAGCTCCAATATTAGGAGGTTCAGAAATATTTTCTTCATAAATATCCGTTACTTCATTAACTGAATCCACTATAAAACCTATATGAGAATCCTCTATATTTGTTATAATTATACATGTTCTTTCATTATAAGGGATTTCCACTTTTTTCAGTCTTAATCTAACATCAATAATTGGTATTATAGCACCTCTTAAATTAATAACGCCTTTTGCATATTTTGGAAATTCAGGTACTTCTATAATTTCTTGTAGATCTACTATTTGCACAACATCTGCTATTTGAATTCCAAATAACTGATTTTCTACAAAAAAAGTAAGATATTTATTTGTAAGGTTATCCTCATCCAAATTTTCATCTTCAAAGTTATTTTCTTTATTACTCACAAAATCACCTCATAATATAGTTTCAAATATCATATCGGCAGATTTACAAAAAATATTAGTCTATTATTTTTATTTTTTGTTTTCTTTTCTTATACCAATCATTATTGCTTCTAATACTCCCCCGCCTATGGCACGGGCTTTATCTGAAATTGTAAAGCAATTATTTATTTCATCAAGTCTAGGATCTATATCTCCAACTTTTAATTTATTAGTAACATGGGTTTTGTTTCTAATTAATCCCCTTATAATTCCATGAATCTTTGCATATATAGGTTCTTCATTAACAATTGCAACAATATCACCCTTATTTACCCTATCGCCAATATTGTATTTAGATATAAAAATTCCTTCGCATGGAGCATAAAGAACTCTCTCAAATGTGAGACCTGAAATATCACCTGGATTACCTGTATTTGATTCAGCGTAACCTTTGAATATAAGTTTTCCTAAATTATGCCCCCTATTGCTTTCTATTACAATATCTACATCTTTACCAGCTTCAAAGCCTGGTCCTATTCCAATAGTTATAGGTGCCAAATCTTTTTTCATACCTAAATTTTTTTTCGCAATTATAGCATCTATAACAGCAATTGGTTTTAATACACTTATATATGAACCAACTGGATCTACAATAACAGGGACACTATTTTCAGCCCATGCTTTATGTATTTCATCTAAATCATTGACTAATACTGCTGTTGTATCTTCAACAGTCATTTTTCCATTAAATACAGCTTCAGAAAAACAAACTGTTCTTCTTATAGAAGTTGGATTATTTATTTCTAAAACTAATACATTAAAACCTGATCTATGTAATTTTTGAATAATACCTGATGCTACATCTCCTCCACTTTTAACAATTATTGTTTCCTTGCTCATGATTGCACCTTCATTTCTATAGCTTTTTTATAATCATCTAACGTATCAATATCAAAAAATTCATCTTCATTTTGTAGTGTAACCTTTATTACTTTTTCAGCATTATTTCTAATTACAAACCTTCCCCCTTGATCTCCCTCTATAACCATTAAATCTTTTTTAAAATATGATGGAAAAATTACTGGATTTTTATTACTCCCATTAATTAGCGGAATAATTATTTTATCAGGATTTTTATTAAAAGCATCACATAGATGTAATATTGTACTAACTTTAATAAATGGTTGGTCAGCTACGAAAAACATAAATCCATCACATTGGCTAGAATTTTCTAATGCTAATTTAATTGAAAAACTTTGGCCTAAATATGAATAGTTATTTTTTACAGTTTTAAACCCGGAAACAATAGATTCTTTTATAATTTCTTCATCATTAGCTACTAATATTACTTCATTAAAATTACATTGTCTAATTGTCAATAATATATATTGGTAAATTTTCTTTTTATTAATTTTAAGATGAAGCTTATCTTTAGTCATTCTTTTGGATAAGCCTGATGCCATTATTATTGCGTTAATTTTCATAATAGTTTCCCTTTTTTATAGAGCCATAACATATTTTAAAATTATATGGATATCCTATGACATTTTTCTCTAAATAGTCAGAAAGATTCATAGCTTTAATTTTATCTTCTTCTGTATCTACTTTATTTAAATATAAGTATAACTCACCCATGGAATTTTTAAATATCCCCGATGCTTTTGAACAAATTCTTCCTATAATTTCAAAATTAATGTAATCTGCATTATCTGTTAACTTCATAAATTCTTCGTATCCATATATGAAATCTCTGTTAACTTTTTTATCTAAATTATCTATTGGAATTATGCCTATAGTTTTGTTAGTTTTGTTGAGGATACAAGGTTCGTAAGACTTCCAACCCTTTAGAGACATTTTTTTTGAACCATCAGATTCAATTAATACGACATCAAAATCCTTATAAATATTATTTAAATCATTATTATCTATTCCTATTAATTTATTACTATCTTTATTAATAGATTTAGAAATAACTGTTACAGCATTATTAACAAATAATTTATTTTTAAAATAGCTTTTTAAATCTGTATATAAATAATCACAATCATTGTAATTTGGTTTATAAATTTTAGTGCTTGTTGTTACCAATACATTGTAATTTTTTTTAAGGCTATTAGCTAACATAAATAATAATGAAGTTTTACCTCCACTTCCAACAATAGAAATAATATCACCTTTTTTAATATTAAATATATTTTCTAACTTTTTAATATGCATAGCATCACCACTTTAATTCTGTGAATATTGTTGTATATACAATAACAAAAATAGGTTATAACTGTCAATTACAACCTATTATAATATATTTATTTACTTGTTTTATTTATAAGCTGTATCCTGTAATGGTAAAGAAACTCTAAATTTTCCATCTTTTTTAAAATATGCATTTTGGACAGCTGCAGCAGCAGGTATCGCGGCAATCTCACCTATTCCTTTTGCTCCATAAGCCAAGTCATACTTATTTTTCTCCACTAATATTGTTTTTATAGAAGGTGATTGAACTGATTTAAATAAACCTAATGTACCAAATTTAACTTGAGGAACACCGTCTTTAAGAGGGAAATCTTCAGTTAAACCATAGCCTAAACTCATTATAACCCCTCCATCTACTTGACCTGTTGTTGCTATAGGATTAATAGCACGACCTATATCATGAGCTGCTATAACACGATCTATTATACCATTTTCATTTAATATTACTACTTGTGTAGCATATCCGTAAGAGACATGACTAATAGGATTTGGTTTATCAGAACCAATTGGATCTGATTCGAAGCTATATTCTCCAGCAAATAATTGACCATTTAATTTATCTAAAGTATTATTCTTCAATGCTTCCTTTAGCTTAAGAGCAGCTATTTTTGCAGCTTCTCCCGTAAATACTGTCTGTCTTGAAGCAGTTGTTGTACCTGAATTAGGTGTATATTTAGTATCAGGAAGTTCAACTGAAACTTGATCTGAATTTAATCCGGTAGTTTCACATACAACTTGATAAACTACTGTTTGTAATCCTTGACCAATTCCAGCAGCACTAGTTCTAATTTTTGCAATACCATTATCAATATAGATATTACACCTTCCTATATCTGGTACACCCACTCCTAATCCTGCATTTTTCATTGCCGATGCAATACCAACATATTTATTTGCAGAATTATAAGCTTCCTCATATGCATCCTTTACTGCTTCTAAGGTTTCAACAAAAGCCGTTCCTTCATCTGCTATTTGTCCATTAGGCAAAATTTCTCCTGGCTTAATAGCATTTATATATCTTATTTCCCATGGTGATATTTCAATCTTCTCTGCTAAATCATTTAAAGAACATTCCATTGCAAAATTTGACTGACTTACTCCAAAACCTCTAAATGCTCCACCTGGTGGATTATTTGTATAATATGCTCTACCCTCAATATCAATATTATGATAATTATATGGTCCCGCCGCATGAGTACAAGCTCTTTGAAGAACAGGACCTCCTAATGATGCATATGCTCCAGTATCAGATATAATTCTAGCTTTCATACCAAGTAATTTACCTTTCTTATCACATCCGACCTTCATATAAATATTCATAGTATGTCTTTTTGGATGAATATTTATGCTCTCCTGTCTAGAAAGTAATACTTTCACAGGTCTTTTGGTTAAATATGCTAATAGACCGGCATGGTGCTGAACGCTCATATCCTCTTTTCCTCCAAAACCACCGCCAACATAAGCGCTTTGTATTCTAACCTTACCTTCTTCAAATCCTAACATTTTTGTTATTTCTCTATATTCATCATATATACCTTGACCACTTGTTATTACCTTGATGCCGCCATCTTCAGGCATACCGATGGCACATTCTGGTTCAAGAAAAGCATGTTCAGTAAAAGGAGTAGTATAAGTATTTTCTGAAATATAAGCTGATTCTTCAAAAGCTTTTTCAACATCTCCTCTTCTCAAAGTTTGTAATGATAATAAATTACCATCACTATGAATTAAAGGAGCATCTTCTTTAGCTGCATCTTCGGGACTTGTTATTGGTTCTAATTTTTCATAATCTATTTCTACTAATTTTATTGCTTCTTCTAGCTTTTCTTTACTTTCTGCTACAACTAAACAAATAGCATCTCCTATATATCTAGTTTCCTCTCCAACTTTAATCATTACAGGCCAATCTTGTTTAAGATGACCTATATATCTATCTCCAGGTATATCTTCAGCAGTATAAACACCAATAACTCCATCTAATTTCAATGCCTTTTCTTTATTTATAGATAATACCTTACACCTTGCATAAGGAGGTCTAATTGCTTTACCATAAACCATTCCTTCAAAAACCATATCATCAACATATTTTGCAATACCTAATGCCTTAGCTTTTGAATCTATTCTTGGCACATCCTCACCAACCCTAACTTTACTAGCAAGTGAAGGTACCTCTTCATTATTTCTTAACATTTTTGCAGATAATAGAATTGCTTCTTCAATTTTTGCATATCCAGTACATCTGCATATATTATTTTTAATGGCTTTTTTAACATCTTCTTTTGTTGGATTATTATTTAGATCAATTAATGCCTTTGCACAAATAATCATACCAGGGATACAAAAACCACATTGAACAGCCCCGCATTTTGCAAATGCATAACTATAAACATCTTTTTCTCTATCTGATAAACCCTCAACAGTTATTATTTTTTTACCTTCAAATCTAGATACTTTCATAACACAGGATTTTATAACTTTCCCATCGACAATTATTGAACAAGCACCACATGCTCCCTCTTTACATCCATTTTTAACAGAAGTGAGACTTAAATCTTCTCTTAAGTAATCCATTAAGTTTTTGTCTTTTTCAACTTCATAAATATTGTTATTTATATTTAATGAATACATATTATTCTCCTTTTCTTTCTCTTTTTAAGAATATGCCACTTCCTTGTTTACTTAGTAATTTATCATTATTAACTATAATATTCCCTCTTTGAATAATAGTTTCAACAACATAATCTACTATAAAACCTTCATAAGGAGTATAGTCAACTGCACTATGCCTATTCTCAAATTTAATAGTTTTATTATATTTTTTGATTATGATTATGTCAGCATGTGCTCCAATTTGTATATCTCCTTTATCAGGATATAGACCAAATATTTTTGCAGGATTAGTACATAATTTGTCAACTAAATTATTGACAGAAATACCTCTTTTTATTCCCTCTGATAAGGTTAATTCAACTCTCTCCTCGACTCCTGGTGATCCTCCTGGTGAAATTTTAAAGTCATTTATTCCTTTAAACTTATCCTTTATTAAGAATGGACAATGATCTGTAGCAATTACATCTACTTGATTTTTTTCTATTCCATTCCATAATGCCTCTAAATTTTCTTTCTTTCTTAAAGGTGGAGACATAATATATTTTAAACCGCCATTATTTTCTTCTTCATATCTTTCTTGAGTCAATGTTAAATACTGAACACATGTTTCACAATAAATATTTTTGGCCCCTCTTTTTCTAGCAGAAATAATTTCATCCAATCCTTTCTTAGTAGATACATGTACAAAATAAAGATGTGGATATCCTGCTATTTCACTTAAATAAATCATTCTATTTATAGCTTCAGCCTCTGAAGAATCTGGTCTGCTATATGCATGATATATGGGCCTTGATTTTCCTTGTTCACTGTAATATTGTCTTAAAAATTGTATTGCTCCATGATTTTCTGCATGTACTGCTATAACAGCACCTAATTTTTTTGCTTCAAATAATATTCCCAGAATTTCTTCATCTTGCAGCATATTATCGTATGTCATATATAATTTAAAACTCGTAATACCTTCATTAAGAAGATTTTTTATTTCGCTTAAAATGTTTCTATTAACATGCTGAAATACACCATGAAAGCTATAATCTATTATCGATTTGTCATGAGCTAATTTATGATATTGATCTATTTGATATTGGAGATTGCAGTTCTTTGGACCAAATCCAATATGGTCAACGATAGTCGTTGTCCCTCCATAAGCGGCTGCTACTGTCCCTGTATAAAAATTATCCACAACTCTATAATTTCCTAAATCTAAATCCATATGAGTATGAACATCTATGCCACCAGGCATTAAATACTTGTTGCTAGCATCAATTATTTCATGGCTATAAGAATTTAAATTAGTACCAATTTCCTTTATCTTTTCATTTTCAATCAAAATATCAGCCTGATAACTTTTATTACTTGTATTGATTACACCATTTTTAATTAAAAGCCCCATAGCAGCCTCCTGTTAAAAAACAGTAGGGAATACATCCCTACTGATTATCTTTATTTATTCTATTTTTTATCTATTCTTTCTCTTTCAGCCTTTTCTTCTGCAATAGATTTCTTTGGCAATATAATATTTAAGAAAAATACTACTGTTGTAGCTAACACTACTGGTGAACTAGCAAACACCATAGTAAACCAACCTGGTAAATATTGTAACCCTTGTGGTGGAATTTGAGTAATACCCATTCCTAATGCAATTCCAAGACCTACAATTGTTGAATTTCTAACTGACATTTCATCCTGAACAATAAGCTTCATGCCTGTCATTGTTATTTGTGCAAATACTGATATAGTAGCACCTCCAATAACACACTGTGGTATTGAAGTCATAACTGCTCCAAATTTAGGAACAAAACCTGCAACAAAAATCAATAATGCTGTAATTCTAAATACCTTTAGGCTTACAACTTTTGTCATTGATACAATACCTACATTTTGACTATATGTAGCAGTTGGCAAAGCACCTAAAAACGAACCAATAATACTAACTACTCCATTAGCTTTTATACCACCTGATAATTCGTCATCTGTAGCCTCTCTTTCCATTCCACCTACAGTGGTTCCTGATAAATCACCAACAGCTTGAACCGAATTAACAACATACATAATAGACATGCTAATCACAGCTGCTAGAGGAAACTCTAGTTTATAAGGTAATAATGCAGGTAAATTAAACCAAGATGCTGAAACTATAGCATCAAAAGATACTATGTTCGCTATTAAACTAGCAATATATCCTACAACAATACCAATTAATATTGCCGCTAGTTTTATATAACCTTTCCCAAACATATTACATACTAATACTACTATTAGTGTTAAAATAGCTATACCCCAATACACTAATCCCCCATATCTAGGATCAGTATCTTTAAAACCACCTGCCATATAATTAACTGCAACTCTATATAAAGATAATCCAATTGTAAAAACAACAGTGCCAGCTACCATAGGGGGAAAGAATCTCCTTATTCTTTTAATGAATATACCGACTATAAAAGCAGTTATACCCCCTACTAACTGTGTACCTAATATAGTACCTATATTAAATTCTTTTCCTATAGCTAAAATAGTAGGAATGTAGGCAAAGCTAACTCCTATTATTACAGGAAGCCTTGCTCCTATACCAAATACTGGATATGTTTGTAACAGTGTACCTATAGCAGCTATAAACATGCTCGCTTGAACTAATGAAATTTGCTGGCTTGCATCTAACCCTATTGCACCTGACAATACAAGGGCAGGCAAAACATTTCCAACAATCATTGCTAATAGATGTTGTAATGACATAGGCATTGCAGTTTTTAAACTTGGATTCCCTTCTAGACTAAAAAGGGAATTATTTACTGTTTTATTATTATCTTTTCTCATTAATTTTCTCCTATTTCTTAAGTTTAAACAATAAAATTTCAACTGCAAATTTTCATAGATTCTAAAATGCTTTTTACATTAACGTCCAAATTTTTTTTACTCTTTCCCGAGATCTAGAAAATATTGCTTTAACATCTGCGGTTTGAATTTCTCTGTTTTTCATAATAAATTTACCATTAACCATTGTGTCATTTACCAGTCTTCCAGTCATACCAAATAAGGCATGACCAAACCAATTATCTTTATTCATTGGTGTTAATGGGTCATAATCGATTGTAATTAAGTCAGCATATGCATCTTTACTTAACACACCTAGTTTCCTATTATAATATTGCCCAACTATTTTAGGATTATTATCAAATTGCATTACCTTAGTTTCTACAAATCCTACTGTTGGATCACATAAATGATGACTCTGCAAAATATTTGCTACTTTCATTGATTCAAACATGTCATTGGTATATGCATCAGTTCCAAGTCCAACTCTTAAATTTTGTTTTAACATTGAAACTATAGGAGGGCATCCTACTGCATTATTCATATTTGATTCTGGATTATGCACAACACTTGTATTTGTTTCTTTTAATATTTCTATCTCTCTTTGATTTGCATGTACACCATGAACAGCAATTGTCTGATCTCCTAATATTCCAAAATCATGTAACCTTTCAACAACCCTTTTTCCATACTTTTTTAATGAATCATATTCATCTTGGATTCCTTCAGCTACATGAATATGATAACCATTAGATAAACCTTCCATAGATTCTTTAACCTTATATAAGGTTTCATTAGATAATGTAAAGGATGCATGAAGTCCAAACAGTGCTTTTATCATGTCGCTATTATCATCTTTATCACATTCTTTAATAAATTTTATATTTTCATCTATTTCTCTATTTCTAATTTCTTTACCATCCCTATCAGAAACTTCATAGCAAAGTGAAGTTCTAATTCCTAATTGTTGTGCAGCTTCTCTAATTGTAAAAAGACTGTCAGTAACTGAATTAGGCCCTGAATGATGGTCTATTAATGTTGTAACACCATTTTGAATTGATTCAATATATGTTGTTAATGCATTAAGTTTTACATCTTCTAATGTAAGCTTCCTATCTAAACTCCACCACATATTTTCTAAAACTTCAAAAAAGTTTGTAACGGGCTTTGATATAGACATACCTCTAGCGTATGCGCTGTATATATGACTATGAGCACATATCATTCCCGGCATTATTACTTTACCACTTACATCCACTAATTCTTCATATGGATAAAATTTTTTTAAATCTTTAAAATTCCCTACATCTTTAATAATATTATCCTTAATTAATACTGCGCCATTCTCAAAAAAAGGTTTATTCAAATCATTAGTAATTAATATACCATTACCTATAATCATTTTTTACTCCTTTAAGAACGTATAATAGTCCCAGTTTTACCTGATAATCCATCGGCCGCTTTTTCTAAGGATGTTATTAAAGCTTTTCTGCCAGATTTAGAAGTTGCAAAAGATAACGCAGCTTTTACTTTAGGCAACATTGATCCTTCTGCAAATTCCTTTTCTTCAATGTATTTATTAGCTAATTCTACAGTTAATTCAGATAACCATTCTTGATCTGGTTTTCCAAACCTAATTGCAACCTTTTCTACGGCTGTCAAAACAACGAAACTATCTGCATCTATTAATTCTGCCATTAATGAGCTTGCAAAATCTTTATCTATTACTGCCCCTACGCCTTTTAATTCATTACCCTTTTTTACTACTGGTATTCCTCCGCCACCGCAAGCAACAACTATTTGACCAGCTTCTAACAATGTTTTAATAGTCTCTATTTCTACAATATCTTTTGGCTCTGGAGAAGCTACTACTCTTCTATAGCCACGACCAGAATCTTCTACTATAATCATTCCATTAGCCCGACCAACTTCAGCCTCTTGTTCAGTCATAAATGGACCTATTGGTTTTGTAGGTCTTTTAAAAGCAGGATCATTTTCATCTACGATAACTTGTGTAACTATAGATGATACAGTTTTATTTATACCTCTATTTAATAGCTCTTCACGAAGAGTATTTTGCAAATCATATCCAATATAAGCCTGACTCATAGCTACGCAAACAGACAAAGGTATAACTGGAAGTTTTGGATCAATTTTTCCATATTCTACAAAGGCATTGTTAATCATTCCTACCTGTGGTCCATTACCGTGTGCAATTACAACATCATAACCCGCCTCAATTAAATCTGCTATTGATTTTGAAGTATACTTTACTGCTGCCATTTGTTCTTTAAGTGTATTACCTAAGGCATTACCGCCTAATGCAATTACTATTTTTTTCGCCACACTATATCCCTCACCTTCATTTTTTTAACATTTAATCTTATTATTGAATTAAATAAGGATATTCTTTTAACATAGTTTCAAGAATATTATCAATAGATTTATTACCCTTACTAAATTCATTTAAATCATATTCGTATTCGTATTCATTTTTATCCTCATCTCTTATAAAAAACTTATTGCTATCTAATTTAAGAATTCCTGCATTTTCAGAATTTTCAAATTCTTCCTTATCAGCAAATAAAGTGATCTTTTTAAAATAAGGAAATCCGCCCCTAGTACAGAATGTGTGACAGTTGTCACATTCATTGCATCTATTTTCAATATGAACTATTTGATATGGAGCATCAAATCTATCATCATATACTCTTATATTTGCACGATTCGGACAAACATCTACACAAATACCGCAGTTTTTCTTAAAGCAGTCATATGTTGGTAATGTATCTTCTAAATACCTGCCATTGCCTTTATTTTTATAATTAGAATCATTTTTAGAACTTTCCGCTAATTTTTTTATTGAATCTATGTCTAATTTTCCAAACTTCATTTGTTTTACAGATATTTTATCTACTAGTGATTTCATATTTTTATATCCACCAGGCTTTAATAAAAGTGTAGAAACCGTAAGAGGAGCAATACCCGTCATTAAAACTTCAATAATATTATTTTTATCAATTCCACCTGATAATGAAATATGAATATCTTCATCTAAAGCTTCAGCAAACATAGCTGATACTCCCAAAGCTATTGGGTATAGAGGTTTGCCTGACAAATACATACTTTCTCCAGGAAGAATGTTTCTAGAATTATATACAGGTAAAGTATTTGTTAATTTTATTCCCACAAATACATTATTTTCTTTTCCAAGTCGTTTTAATTCTTTGACAATTTCAATAGCCATATTAAATTTTAAATCATGATCAAAATCTTCTTTTCGTATAACAATATCATTATAACCTAAATTATCTAATATACTTCTCACATTGTCATATCCTAATAGTGTAGGATTAAATTTAATAAATGTATTTATTTTTTTATTTTTAATTAAATGTTTTACAATATCTAAAATTTCTTCAGGTTTTGCACCATGCATAGTAGAAAGTGTTACAGTATTTGAAATTTTAGAAGAAATTTTATCTATATCTTCAAGCTTAAATTTTTTAAATTTATTAATATTATTTTTTAATACTTTTATACATTCTTTAAAACAGTCTGTATTTTTTGCATCCTTTAAGTTATCTATAAAATTAGATATTTTCTCAGATTGAATTCCTTCAAGGTTATATCCCACACTAATATTGAATACAAAATCCTTTATATAAGAGAATCCCAATTCAATAGCCATTACCTGTAACAATATAGATCCTTTTATATATTCATTAGAAGCATCTTTTACAGTTAATTCTGTTGACCATTCAACATTGTAACCTACATTTTTAACGTCAATACATGGCTTTTCTATCATAGATTGCATTTCCCTGCCATCCATTATTTGAACAGTCTTGCACTCAAAAAATCTAGCTCCTGTTAAATATGCAGATAAAAAATTTTGAGCTAATTGAGTATGAGGTCCTGCTGCTGGTCCTATTGGATATCTTAAATACTCATTATTAAAGCTCATTTTAAGATTGTCATTTATATCTGTAAAAAAATCCTTTTTATCAATTTCTAGTATTTTTCCCTTTGTATGGTAGTCTTGCAAGCAAACTTCAATTAAATATTCAAATGATAAACTCTTCATTACATCGCTCATAATACTCGCCTTTCTTGTAACATGACATGGGACGGCTA
This sequence comes from Tissierellia bacterium, assembly GCA_028709465.1. Classification (GTDB taxonomy): domain Bacteria; phylum Bacillota; class Clostridia; order Tissierellales; family Sedimentibacteraceae; genus Sedimentibacter. Next base: position 28,391 of record JAQVWY010000003.1, read on the forward strand.
CACCCGTCCCATGTCTTTTAAGTTTTTTATCTGTTGCCATTGCTATGAATGACTAATTTTCCTGTCATTCTGAAGGCGTAGCCTGAAGAATCGTGTATATGGTTGGAAGAGCAGCATATACAGCAGCACATACTACTAAATCTTGTTTCCAAGTTTTTTCATTTGGTGCATGTGCTTGGGCTTCTGCTCCAGGACCAAATCCAATTACAGGGATGCCATTACGTCCCATAATTGAAACTCCATTAGTAGAGAATGTCCATTTATCTGTAAGTGGACGAGCTTTTCTCATTTGCTCTGTTTCATTAGAACCTATACGATATTCGCCATAAAGTCCCTTATATGCTTCTTCCATTGCTTTTGTTACTTTATGATCCTCTGGAATTACCCATGTTGGGAAATAGCATTCAATAGGATATACTAATCCTGTATAACTTGGCCTATCATAATCATACATGCTTACTGTTGCATTATATTTCTTTACAGCAGGTAGTACACGAATTTCATCTAAACAGCTTTCCCATGTTTCACCAGCGGTCATACGACGGTCTAAGGAAATTGAACATGAGTCAGCTACTGCACAACGGCTAGGTGAAGTAAAGAATATTTGAGATGTAGTTACAGTACCCCTTCCTAAAAAATTAGCTTCTTTCCATTCTTTATTATATTTTTCATCAAGCATTTTAACTAATCCTTTGATTTCCTTGTCCTCAGCAGAATCATTTTCGTTAAGATCTCTAACATTCATTAAAATTTCTGCCATTTTGTAAATTGCATTGTCTCCTCTTTCTGGAGCTGAACCGTGGCATGAAACGCCTTGAACATCTACACGGATTTCCATACGACCTCTTTGCCCTCTATAAATACCACCATCAGTTGGTTCTGTAGAAACAACAAATTCTGGTCTAATTTTACCTTCTTTTATTATATATTCCCAGCAAAGTCCATCACAGTCCTCTTCCTGAACTGATCCTACAACTAATGCTGTATATTTATCATTTAATAGACCTAAATCCTTCATTATTTTAGCACCATAAACAGATGAAACAATTCCACCTAACTGGTCAGAAGTACCACGACCACCTATTTCCGTTTCTGATTCAAATCCCTCATAGGGATCAAAATTCCAGTTATCTCTATTACCTATACCAACAGTGTCTATGTGGGCGTCAAATCCTATCAAAGTCTTACCTGTTCCCATGTATCCAAGTACATTACCCTGGGGATCTATATCTATTTTATCAAAACCAACTGCTTTCATTTCTTTTGCAATACGATCAACTACACCTTTTTCTTCTGCACTTTCACCTGGTATAGCAACTAAATCTCTTAAAAATTTAGTCATTGCCGATTCATAACCTTGAGCAGCTTCTTTTATTTTATTAAAATTTAAATTCATTATATGAACCTCCACTTTTTCTATAAGATTATTTAAACTACTTAACTAATCTTGGCTTATTTTGATCAGCTAATTTCTGTAATGTTTCTTCTGGATTTTTAATTTTTTGTAAGAAAATCATAGCAGAAATAATATATGGCTTATAACTAGCTTCTTTATAAAGAGGTATTCTATATCTATTAAATACTGATTCGTCAACTTCCCCTTCTTTACAGCTTAATCCAGTAATGTCAGCTGGTAAGCAGTGAAGATACAGTGCTTTCCCTTTTTTAGTAGTTTTCATTAATTCTTCAGTACAAGCCCAGTCTTTATGTTGCGCGTTTTGAGCTAATAATTCTTTTTCCAAGGCTTTTATTCCTTCATGATCTCCTTCGCCATAAAGATTAGTTCTCTTTTCCATGGCAGCGAAAGGAGCCCAACTCTTTGGATAAACTATATCAGCATCTTTAAATGCCTCAGCCATAGAGTTTGTTTTTGTAAAATTGCCACCATATTTACTAGCATTTCTTCTAGCTACTTCTTCAACTTCAGGCATTACTTCATATCCTTCTGGATGAGCAAGAACTACATCCATTCCAAATCTTGTCATAAGTCCAATTACACCTTGAGGTACTGATAATGGTTTACCATATGAAGGAGAATAAGCCCAAGTCATAGCTATTTTTTTACCTTTTAAATTTTCAATCCCCCCAAACTCATTTATTAAATGTAAAGAATCTGCCATTGTTTGAGTTGGATGGTCAATGTCACATTGTAAGTTAACTATTGTAGGCCTTTGCTCTAATACACCATCTTTAAATCCTTCATCAACATAATCTGCAACTGCTTTTTGATAAGCATGCCCTTTTCCTATATACATATCATCACGAATTCCAATAACATCTGCCATAAATGAAATCATGTTGGCCGTTTCTTTTACAGTTTCACCATGTGCAATTTGAGATTTACCTTCATCTAAATCTTGAACTTCTAAACCTAAAAAGTTACAAGCTGAAGCAAAAGAAAATCTTGTTCTAGTTGAGTTATCTCTAAATATGGAAATTCCTAATCCTGAATCGAATACTTTAGGGCTAATGTTGTTTTCTCTTAAATATCTTATGGTATCTGCAACTGTAAAAATTGCTTCTAATTCCCCTTGAGTTTTATCCCAAGTTAATAAAAAGTCATTTTGATAAAGAGCCTTGTAGTTTATTTTTTTTAATTTTTCTAATAACTTATTAAAGTTTTTACTCATAGTTGGTCTCCTTTTTTACTTTAATTTCATATTTTATTTTAATTTCTATTTTTCAGAATAATGTGTTATTATATATTGGGATATGAGCCATTCCATACTATATCCCTATAACCTTCAAAATAAGTGTCTCCTTCAGTACTGAATAACAAAACTACAGAATTTTCATCTAGCTTTAATAATTTTTTAATATCTGCTAATTCTTCTTTTTTCATTAATTGTGAAACAACTCCCATAGTGGCTGCACCGCTTTCTCCTGATATTACTCTTTCATCTCCCTTAAGTGGATTACCAAGAACTCGCATTCCATGAGCTGCTGTTTCTTCGGGTATTGATAGGAAGTTTTCAACATTTCCATGTAGTACAGGCCATCCAATTGTAATCGGCTCGCCACAAGCAAGACCTGCCATTATAGTATTCATTTCTCCAGTAACAGGATGAAGTTTTTCATCATCAGCCTTTGCAGTTTTATAAAGACAAGCAGCTTTATCCGGTTCAACAATTGTTATTATAGGTTTTTTATCAGCATATATTGAACTAAAGAAACCAGTTACCCCTGATGCTAATGAACCAACTCCTGCTTGAATAAATATATGTGTAGGCCTTAAATTTTGAGATTTTAATTTTAAATATGCTTCATAAGCCATAGTCATATATCCTTGCATTATCCATCTTGGTAACTCTTCATAGCCCGGCCAAGCTGTATCCTGAACCATAACATATCCATTCTTTTCAGCTAACTCATTGCAGTATCTTACAGTATCATCATAGTTCCATTCTGTAATTTCACATGTAGCACCATGAGCTCTAATTCTGTCTCTTCTTTCAAGAGCGCTGCCTTTTGGCATATAAACAATAGCTTTTTGCTTTAACTGTTCAGCAGTCCAAGCTATTCCCCTTCCATGATTTCCATCTGTTGCTGTTATAAATGTAATATCACCTAATTGTTTTTTAACTTCATGGGATATCATTGTTTTATAAGGAAGCTCTTCAATATTTTTTCCTAATTTATTAGCAATATATTGGCCTATTGTAAAGCTCCCGCCTAATACTTTAAATGCATTAAGACCAAATCTATAGGATTCATCTTTTATAAATATATCTTTTAATCCTAGATATCTTGCAAGTTCTTTTAATTCCACTAGTGGTGTTTCCCAATATTGTTCAAAACTTTTATGAAATTTAAGAACTTTTTTCGCAACATCTTCACTTAAGAAACTTAAATCTGTTTTTTGTCTTTTTGTTATATCATTTTGTACTAAATCAAATTTAACAGTCATTTTCAGCTACCTTTCTATAAAATTTCCTACAATATTAACAATATTCTTTTGTAGCAATATCTAATCCAAATTATTTTTTAAAACCTATTTAATATTTTTATTAAAATAGAGAATTTTATTTCTTAATTTAAAATATGTCATTATTACATTTTTTATTCAAATGCTGATGGTGCAGGTGGTTTCCCCATTTTTCTTTCAATCCATGTTACAATAAAGAAAGATAACATTCCAAAGAAGCTACCAAATACTATTGGTAATATTCCATAGGGTGAACCTGCAATTTGCCAATATAATACTGCAACTGAACCAACAATTATTGAAACAATACCTGCATTTTTAGTAGCATCTTTAACAGTAATCCCCAATCCATATGCAGCAAATGGACCAGATGATCTTAACGCAAATGCAAACAAGTTTAAAGTAACAAGACTTATATTTAACATCGCAATAGAAGCGCTTATAATACAGATAGTAATATTGCTTAATCTTGTAAGTAATATTATTCTTTTATCTTCTACTTTAGGATTTATAAATCTTTGATAAATATCTTTAATCAATATAGTTGATGCACATAAAAGATTTGAGTCTGCACTAGACATGGTAGCTGCAACGATCGCTGCAGCAACTGCTCCTGTTATCCAAGATGGTGCATAGGCAGTGGTTGCATACATTAATGCAGTAGTTCCTTTACCATTATCTAATCCTGGATTTTCTGCTAAAGCTACAAGACCTATTATAGTTGGAATAAAAGCTAACATTGCCATCATTATTGCTGATAAAACAGATGCCTTTTGTGCTGTTTTTGCATCTTCTGCTGATGAAAATCTGCTTACCATTTCAGGTCCAGATAAAAATGTACAAAAATAATTAAATATGAGCCCTAAAATTGTTACTATTCCAATCTTTGTAATATTTAATTCTGCAGGGGGCAAAGCTGAGGATATAGCATCCCATCCACCTGCTCCTCGTATAATAAATGGTATCGAAATAAGTAACCCGAAAAATATTATTAAATACTGCACAATATCAGCTATTGCATCAGCAAGCATACCACCTAATGTTGTATAAACAATGATAATAAATGCTGCCAATAATATACAAGCATTTAATGGTATGCCCGTCAATGCACTTACAACAGAACCTGCTGCCATTATTTGAGAAGCTGTTAAACAAAACAATGATATAACATTTAAAACTGCAGTAAATGTACCTGCAGTATTTCCAAAACGTCGATTTACTACTTCAGGTATTGTAAATGCCATTGTTTTTCGAATTCTTGGTGCAAAGTAAGCTAATGGTATCATTGCAATAGCTGCTGCAAGTACATACCATGCAGCACTTAAACCCCAACCACCAAAAGCCTTTGCCGCTACACCAGTTGTACTACCTCCTCCTATGTTATTTGCTGATAATGAAGCTGCAACCATAAACATTCCCATTCTTCTTCCCGCTAACATATAATCTGAACTGCTTTTGATCGTAAGTTTGTTAGTTAGATAACCGATTGAAAATAACACAATCATATATACCAAAATCATTATTACCGGTACAATTTGTATATTCATATTTCCTCCTATTAAAAAACTCCTTTTTTATTTAAATGTACTTTTCCCAAATGAAGCTATTTTATACTTTTGAAAATATTAATAATATTACTATTTCAATATCTAATGAATTAACAATGACTTCATTATTTTTTATGTACTATAAGGAAAATTTGAAGTTTTTAATTAAATTATTAGAAGTAATAAAAATTTAGACTAAATTAAACCTTTTTAAATTTATGCAAATAAAAAGGCAACAGAAATTAATCCGCTGCTTTACCAATAAAATTACCCTATTCTTTTGTAGTTACATTACCTCTTAATTTATTAACTATATACAATAATACACAAGAACCGATTACAGCAACTATAACACTCCATATATTAAATCCTGTAACACCAGATGCTCCTATTAATTAAATATAAATCCCCAATAAAAGCTCCTACAATGCCAACTGTAATATTTGCAAAAGCACCCATCTCTGAATCTTTACCCATAAGCATACTTGCTTCCAATATATTATGATAATATTAAGAAAGTTATACATGAGAAACTGTGTTATTGTTTTGTTGTATTTAAAAAGAACTCGGTTAGGAGTTCTTTGAATGCTGTTATCTTATTTATCTTTTTTTTCTTCATTTAATGCTATTGCTGGCGGTAAGATTACTCTTGAGTTAATCATTTCATTCGTTAAAATGGAGATTAAAAAACTAATTTCATTGCCTAAAGGAGACAGTAATGTATTTATATTATCTTTGATTTCTTTATCACCAATTAAGTCTTTTAACATATATTCAATTACATATTCCATTTCAATACAGAATAAAGCTTCAGGTTCTATAAAAGTCTTTGTTTTAAGCTCTATTACTAATTTTTTTTCATTATTTTCTATAATCTCATATTCTGTATCTTGAGATATATTAACTGTATTTTTTTCTGGCTTTTCATCTATCCTCATAGCCTTGATTTTATTTAAATAATATCTTCTACCTCTTGTTTTATCCATAATATTAACATTTTCCATAACATTTCCACCTTTATAATTATTAATAATTATTATAAATACTTATCCCATCCGTGAGTCGCTTAGTTGAATTCTCATAGTTATTCCACACCGACCTTTGAAGTTCATCAATTATACGCATTTCATTATTTGAATTGTTTAAGGTTATATTTACTTGTTTTTTCCCATACTCACAGCCTATACCCATGGATATATACATCATCATTAACTGATTTATGCTACATCCCTCTTTATTTGCCATATCCGTTACTTGTTTATGCAATGATTTAGGTATCCTCAATGACAGTTTACCACTATAATCATCTTCAGATTTATAACCATCTTCAAGCGGAATTTCTCTTCCCATTTCCTCCGCCGTTTCTATCCAGCATTTAATTGCATCTCTAACATTTATTAGTGCTTCCTCTTGAGTTTCGCCGTCACTCATGCATCCAGCTAACGAAGGTACAGTTGCTAAAAAACCTCCACCGTCTTCATCAGATAACTTTGATATTTCAATTCTGTAGTTTTTTTCTTTTAAACTAACATTACTTTCCATTTGCATCCTCCTATTTTTACACTCTGCTAAAAATCCTCTCTAACTATTTCAAATAGCTTTAGTGCTTTTTTTATATATATCACTTTCACTGGTCTATCTTTTGGTATTGAAATCTGTTCCGTTAAATCAGGATGGTGATAGATATAATGACTTGAACCACTTTTTGGATTTCTCCGAGTGAATCCCCCAACTTTAGTCAATAATTTATTTATTTCTTCAAAAGAAACATCTTTAGGATTATTTTTTATTTTATCATATAGTTTTTTATAATGACTCATACTATTCCTCTATTAATATTCCCTTCATCAAATATATTATACATAATAATATCGTATATGATACCATTTTATGCACTGATACCATATATGATACCACATTTTATGAATTTGTCAATTTTTTTTATAAAAAATATTACAAAAGACACCGCTGGGGGAAGCAGTGTCTCCCATAGGAGTTTTACATAAATGAATCAAAACATCTATTACGACTTACTAACATACTATCACATAAGAATATAATCAAGGTACTTATGTATATTTGTGCTTCTTTCCTATACAGGCATGAGAATAGGGGAGTTATGTGCCTTAAAATGGAAAGATATTGATTTTAAAGAAAAGCAAATAAAAATATACAAAACATATTATAATCCTACTAACAATACTGTAAAATATACTCTACTGCCACCTAAAACCGAACAATCAAATTACACCTCATGGACTTAGACATACTCATACATCCCTACTAGCGCAGGCGGGAGTAAGCCTTGAAGAAATTATGGAATGTTTAGGGCATAAAGATGATGCGACAACAAGAAATATATATTTGCACATTACAAAAGAAATGAAAAAAGAAGCTTCTCAAAAATTCAGTGAATTAATGAAAAGCTCTCAATGTTAGCAAAATGTTAGCAAACACATTTTGCAGATATAAATAAATAGATATTTCAAAGGGTTTGACGATTTTTTACATCATTCCGCCCATTCCGCCGCCCATTGGAGGCATTGCTGGTTCATCTTTTTTTGGTTCATCAGCAACTGCTGCTTCTGTTGTTAATAACATAGAAGCTACGCTTGCTGCATTTTGAAGAGCTGATCTTACTACTTTAGTTGGGTCAACTATACCAGCTTCAATCATATTTACATATTTTTCATTTAAAGCGTCAAAACCTATACCTTTTTCACTATTTTTAACTTTTTCAACAATAACTGATCCTTCAAGACCTGCATTTGCTGCTATTTGTCTTACTGGTTCTTCTAATGCTTTTTCGATTATTTTAGCACCTGTTCTAGCATCTCCAGCTAAACCTTCTGCTACTTTTGATACTGCAGATGTTGTAGCTAATAATGCAACTCCACCACCTGATACTAATCCTTCTTCAACAGCTGCTCTTGTTGCATTTAAAGCATCTTCAATTCTTAATTTCTTTTCTTTCATTTCAGTTTCAGTAGCTGCTCCAACATTAATAACTGCTACTCCACCAGTTAATTTCGCTAATCTTTCTTGTAATTTTTCTTTATCAAATTCTGAAGTCGATTCTTCATATTGAGCTTTTATTTGTTTTACTCTATCTTTTATTGCTTCTGATTCTCCAGAACCATTAACAATTATTGTATTTTCTTTATCTATTTTAACTGTTCCTGCATTACCAAGCATATCTATAGTAGCATCTTTCAAATCATATCCTAACTCTTCTGATATAACTTCACCACCTGTTAATATAGCAATATCTCTCAACATTTCTTTTCTTCTGTCACCAAAGCCTGGAGCTTTAACAGCAATACAATTAAATGTTCCTCTCAATTTGTTAAGAACTAAAGTTGCTAATGCTTCTCCATCTACATCTTCAGCAATTATTACTAATGCTCTACCGCTTTGAACAATTTGTTCAAGTATTGGAAGGATTTCTTGAATGTTTGAGATTTTTTTATCTGTAATAAGTATGTATGGATTTTCTAATACAGCTTCCATTTTTTCTGGATTAGTTACCATGTAAGCTGATAAATATCCTCTATCAAATTGCATACCTTCAACTACAGTAAGTTCAGTTCCCATAGTTTTAGATTCTTCAACAGTTATAACACCGTCTTTTCCTACTTTATCCATAGCTTCTGCTATTAATTTTCCTATTTCATCATCCCCAGCTGAAATAGAACCAATTTGAGCAATTTCTTCTGAAGTTTCAACTTTTTTAGATGCAACTTTCAATTCTTCTACTGCTACATTAACTGCTGCTTGAATACCCCTTTTAAGAATCATAGGATTAGCTCCAGCTGCTACATTTTTCAAACCTTCTCTGATTATCGCTTGAGCTAACAATGTTGCTGTAGTAGTACCATCACCTGCTACATCATTTGTTTTTGTAGCAACTTCTTTAACTAATTGAGCTCCCATGTTTTCATATGGATCTGATAATTCGATTTCTCTTGCTATAGTAACACCATCATTAGTAATTTGTGGTGCACCAAAAGCTTTATTCAATACTACGTTTCTACCTTTAGGGCCTAATGTAACTTTAACTGTATCTGCTAAAGCATTAACGCCTCTTTCCATTGCGCGACGTGCATCTTCATCAAATTTAATTATTTTTGCCATCTTCCTACCTCTTCTCTATTATTTTTTTTATTCGATAACTGCTAATACATCAGCTAATTTTATTATTATTAATTCTTCTCCATCAATTTTTACTTCTGTTCCCGCAAATTTTGAGAATATAACTTTATCTCCCACATGTACTTCATCTTTCTTTTTTTCATCTGAAGTAATTCCTGCTCCAACTGCAATAACTTCTGCTACTTGTGGTTTTTCCTTTGCAGAACCTGGTAAAACTATACCGCTTTTAGTTTTTTCTTCTGCTTCCACCATTTTAATTACTACTCTTTCGCCTAGTGGTTTTATTGACATTTTTATTCCTCCTATTATTAGTTAATCTATATATGTAAGCATATATGCTTTATATTGTTAGCACTCAACTTCAAAGAGTGCTAACACTCATTGTTAATATAATACTCAATTGACTCTATGTTTTCAAGTGCCAATTTTGATTAATTTAACTGATTTTACTTAATTAATTGAATTATTGCGTATTTATCTTTACTTTGCTTTTATTTTCTCATTATTTCGATGTTTTTTACCTATTATTAATAAACAACATTTGTATCTATATTACAATTCAATTCATATTCAAAAAATAGTTGATGTATTTTGCAATATTTGATATATTATAATAGAAATAACTATTTATTATAACACATATAATATATAATATATAATTTATTTAGGAGGAGTTAAAATGGCTCTCGTTACATCAAAAGAAATGTTTAAAAAGGCTTATGAAGGAAATTATGCTGTAGGTGCCTTCAATGTTAATAATATGGAAATTATACAAGGCATAGTTGATGCAGCAAAAGAGGAAAATGCACCTTTAATATTACAAGTATCAGCTGGTGCCAGAAAATATGCTAACCCCATATATTTAAGGAAACTAGTTGAAGCTGCAATTGAAGACAGTGGACTTGACATAGTTTTACATCTTGACCATGGTGAAGATTTTGAAATATGTAAATCATGTATTGATGGTGGTTTCACTTCTGTTATGATTGATGGTTCTAAATTACCTTTTGAAGAAAATATTGCTCTTACAAAAAAAGTAGTTGAGTATGCTCACAACAAAGGCGTAGTAGTAGAAGGTGAACTTGGAAAACTTGCTGGAGTTGAAGATGCCGTAAAGGTGAATACAAAGGATGCTACATATACTGATCCTGATGAAGCTTATGAGTTTGTAAAAAGAACTGGAGTTGATTCTTTAGCAATAGCAATTGGAACAAGTCATGGTGCTTACAAATTTAAAGGAGATCCAAGTCTCGATTTTGAAAGACTTGAAAAAATAAGCAAATTGTTGCCTGATTTCCCATTAGTACTTCATGGTTCCTCATCTGTACCAAAAGAATTTGTTGATTTATGTAATAAATATGGCGGTAAAATACCTGGAGCCGCTGGAGTTCCTGAAGAAATGTTATCAAAAGCTTCAAAAATGGCTGTTTGTAAAATTAATATAGATACAGATTTAAGACTTGCTATGACTGCAAGCATAAGACAAGTCCTTACAGATAACCCTTCTGAATTTGATCCTCGTAAATATTTAGGTCCTGGAAGAGAAGCAATTAAAAAAATGGTAGCTCATAAAATGAGAAACGTATTGGGCTGCAGCGGAAAAAGATAATATTTTTTTGTCATTCTAAAGGCGTAGCCTGAAGATGACCTAACCCCATTTTTCAGAGTGTTTTTTCTGAAAAATGGTGGTAGGTCATTTGCAACTAGTTCCCAATTTATATGAGCAATAGCGAACAAATAAATTGGTGAACTAGACTGCGAGAATCTCACTTCAACATTTAATGAGATCCTTCACTACCGTTCAGGATGACAAATTGTTATTCAAGGTCTGGGTTGTTCATAATTGTTGAAACATAGCTTTTATCAATTGTAACTACTGAAAAATATGTTTCATTCTCTTCTTTTATAAGCTTTTCAATTTTATCTACTAAATCTATTGATTTTATATCATAATCAACCGGAACTAATACATCAAATATTAAATTGGTATGGGTATTTCCCTTAACAACTCTAAAATCATGTATTGATAATCTTTCATCTATTGATAGTATTTTTTTATTAGTCATATTTCTTAAATGATTAATTTCTTTGTCATCTGTTATTATCGGATCTAAATGTATTACTAAATTAATATCTAATTCTTTTGCAAAATCTCTTTCAATATTATCTATTAAATCATGAGATTTTAATATATCTTCTTTTGCATCTACCTCTACGTGAACAGTTGCAAAATTATTTCCTGGTCCATAATTATGAACTACTAAATCATGAATGTTTATAACACCATCGTATCCTAATATTTTATCTTCTATGGTCTTAATGAAATCTTCATCAGGGAGTTCCCCTAATATTGGATTTAATATATCCCTTAAAATATCTATACCAGAATATATAATAAACAAAGCAACTAATATTCCCATAAATCCATCTATTTTTAAACCAGTAAATTTAGCTATCATTATAGAAACTAAAACCACTGAAGTGGCAATTACATCATTTCTGCTATCTAGTGATGTAGCAATCATAGTAGATGAAGAGATTCTTTCCCCCAAGATTTTATAAAAATGGCTAAGCCATATTTTAACTACAATTGAAAAAATTAAAACAATAATCATTAAAATACTATAATCTATTTCAACAGGGTTTATTATTTTATCAAATGATGTTTTAATTAATTCCACACCTAATATTATTATAGCAAAAGAAACAATTAACCCAGATAAATATTCAAATCTAGCATGACCAAAGGGATGATTTTTATCTGCAGGCATTCCAGATAATTTAAACCCTATGTATGTAATAATTGAAGAACTTGCATCCGACAGGTTATTTACTCCATCAGCTGTTATTGCAATGCTGTTAAATATAGTTCCTATAGAAATTTTGCTAAAACTTAATATAATATTTACTATAATCCCAACAATGCTGCCTAACTTGCCATAGGCTTCTCTTACAGAAGAATTTTTAACATCTTCATAATTCTTTATAAATTTTTTTATTAAGATATTAGTCATAATTCACCTCTAACTTGCTCAATATAATACTTCTCTAGCTCTAAATACATTGATTCTAATTCTTCTTTTAAAGTACTATATTCAACATATTTTTTATTGTATTCATCCATATCCCATTCATTAGAATTAGTGTTTAATATTTCTTCAAACTCAATTATTCTGTTTTCTGTTTCAATAATTGCTTTTTCAAGTTTTTCTAAATCTCTTTTTCTTTTTTCTTCCTGCCTTGTTTCTTCTTTTTTTCTTAAATAATCTTCCCTATTTGATGATATGGACTTTTCATCTATTCCCTTTTCATTTTGCTCCTCTAGCATTCCTTGTATTCTGCTCTTTTCCTGTTTGTACCCTTCATAATCAAAATTATACATTTTAAAAGACTTATCTTCTAATTCTCCTATACATGTTGCTATTTTATCAACAAAATATCTGTCATGAGATACAAAAAGTATGGTGCCTTCATAATTTATTAGACTTTCTTCTAATACTTCTCTTGATTCTATATCTAAATGATTTGTAGGTTCATCAAGTATCAATGTATTTACATTTTCATATATAAGCATTCCCAGCTTTAATCTAGATTTCTCGCCACCTGATAATGTACTAATATGTTTATATACATCATCACCAGTAAATAATATATTAGCCAACTGTTTTCTTGCATCGCTTATAGAAATACCATAATTATATGAGAAATAATCTACTATTGAAATATCTTCTCTTTCAAAATTTACTTCTTGCGGCAGATATCCGATTTTAACATTTGAACCGATTTTAACTTCCCCAGTATCACTTTGTACTTCTCCTATAATTATTTTTAAGATGGTTGATTTCCCTGTTCCATTTTCTCCTATTATGCACATACTATCTTTATAAAATAATGTAAAATCTAAATTACTAAACAACTTTTTCGAATTAAATGATTTTTTTAAATTATTTACCTTAATAACCTCTTTGCCTGTTCTTTCTACTCCGCTTATATTAAAGTCAGCTGTTTTTTTATCAATTACAGGTTTATTTATCTTTTCTATTCTTTCAAGCCTTTTTTCCAACTCTTTAGCTCTTTTATACATTTTATCGCTATCACGCATTTCGCCCCATATACGATACCTTTGTATCTGTTCTTCCATCTTACTTATCTTTTTCTGTTGATTTTCATATTCCTTCATTGCTTGCAAAAACCTGAGTTCCTTTTCTGCAACATATTTGGAATATCCTCCATTATAAATATCAACTCCATCTGCTTGCAACTCAATAATTTTATTTGCAACTCTATCAAGAAAATACCTGTCATGAGATACCATTACAATAGTTCCCTCATAAGAACTTAAATATTCCTCTAACCATTCAACAGACTTAATATCAAGATGATTAGACGGTTCGTCTAATAAAAGAAGATCTGGATTTTCTAGAAGAATTTTCCCGAGAATAACTCTAGTTTTTTCACCGCCACTTAAATAGTTAAACTTTGTTTTGCACATATCCTCGGAGATATCAAGCCCTTGTAATATCTTACTTAATTTTTCCTTCATTTCATAGCCACCCTTAATCTCAAATAATTCTTGTAATTGGCTATATTTATTTATTGCGAATTGAAGCTCTTCATCTATTAATTTATCAAATGTTTTTTCTAAAGATATCATCTCTTCTTTTATTTCATTAATCTTTTGAAATGCTTTATTAATAACGTCTAATACAGTACTTTCATCTTCATAATTAGGAATTTGCTCAAGATATCCTATTACTAAACCTTTTCGCTTATTTATTTGTCCACCTTGGTAATTCTCAAAACCGGCTATTATTTTCATAAGAGTAGATTTCCCAATGCCATTCTTTCCAATAAGTGCTATCTTTTCTTTTGTTTTGACATCAAATGTAACATTTTCAAATATTTTATCTACGCCAAAAGTCTTTGCTAAATTGCTTACTCCTATTTCTATCATATTTATACCTCTTATATTACATTAGCTTTTCATTTTATTATAAATTATAATATACCATAAATTTCTGATAAATGGTATAAAATCAATTTTAAGTAGTCAAAGAAATTATTTTGTTTTATAAAAACAAAAAGCAGTCTCAAAAATTAATCAAGTAAATTTTTGAGACTGCCTTATTCTTAATTATTTTCAATTATTTCTATAAATGTTGCTACAAACCTTTCATTTTTATATTCTAAATCTATATTTAATTTATAATTTTCCTTTAAATCATTTATTTTTATAGATTTACCATTTAAGTTTATAATCTTTGTATTATTTTCTAAATATATTATCAGTGATTTATCATTTGACCGCAATATTGTAATGGAGCTATCTTTTTCATTAATAGAAGTAATTGTACAAATTAAATTGTCTATTTCAATAATATCTTCATCTTTTTTATCTTTTTTATCTTTTGATTTGTTTTTTTTATTTTCAGAATTTGAATCAGACTTCTTTACTTTATTATTTTTATCATTTTTCTCATTTTTACCATTATTTTTGTTGCTGTTATTATTACTTTTATCTTCTTTTTCTACTTTATCATTTTTATCTTCTTTTTCTACTTTATTATTTTTAGTATTATCGATATTATTATTTGCGTTATTTTTATTATCTTTATTTATTTCATTATCCGAATTTTTCTTATTAGAATTATCTATATTATTCTTTTTAACATTTTTGTTGTTCTTTATCTCTTCTTTTTCTGCCTTTTTTTCTTCTTTCTCTATCTTTTCTTCTTTTTTATTTTCTTTTTCTGCCTTTTTTTCTTCTTTCTTCTCTGCTTTTTCTTCTTTCTTTAATTCATTTTTATATTGATTTTGTGCCTTTACAATTTCCTTCACAGGCTTTTCCAACCATTCTTCAACATTTATTTCTTCCGTATCTTCAGCATATTCAGCTGTTTCTTGTAACCTATTAACTAAATTTAATTTCCCAGGAGTTACACCAAGTTCCTTTGCAGCTTGAACTTGACTATTGTCTACTTTGATTGCATTAACTTGCACATTAGATATATTAGTTTCCTTTTTAATTTCTTCTTCTATCGTAGTTTTTAGTTTTAAATTTAATTCATCGCTCTTTCCTTCATTTTTACTAGATGTTGCAATAACTATATCACATTCATCTTCAACAATATATCCATCTTCAATAATTTCACCTAATACTTTTTTTATTGCAACTTCTATATTTTTATTTCTTAAATCATTTAGATTTATTCCATTTAAAATACCTTCCCCATCTTCATTTAAAGAATTTACATTTATAACACGATCAAATCTATTTATTGAATATTCAATGGAAGGATTTATATCCATACTTACATATGAATATGGTGTGTAATATGCCCAACCTGGCACAGCAAAAATGGCACATGCAGCTGCTATGGTTGCTATAAATTTAGTATATCCTTTATTAAATATTTTCTTTTTAACTTCAATTCTCTGTCCAATGATATAATTTTCATTTTTAATTTTATATATACGACCATCGTCAGACAAGGCTGCTGCATATTTGTCTCGTATTTCAACTATTACTGCTTTCATTTTTCAAACTCCTCTCGAATAGATCGCATATATTCCGAAAGATATGGATAATCTCCAGAAATAATTTCTACCGCTGCTATTATATATTTTCGATGACGCTCCAACACTTTCCGGGGTATCTTAGCATTTTTTTCTATTATTTTTAACGGTAATAACTTACTGACCTTCATATTAGTTACTAATATAGGATTCTTTAGCATGTAGGCAGCGGCTTCTGCACAAGACTTTTTTGTTTTCTTAGCCTTTGGAGAACAATCTGCTAAATCATAAAAAGTAAATCCATAGGAAGAAAAAACTTCATTAGCAAGTTCAATTTCTAATTTTAAAGAATTGTCTATTTGTTCTGATATTTTTTCTGTTACTTCAATTTTTACTGATACAGAATCATCATCCTCATTGGAATCACTTTCAAATATATTAGGATTTATGGATATTTCAGGAGCATATCTTGACTTACTTCTAATAAAGTCAATTATTCGTCTTCGCATTACAAGCTCAGCAAAATTCAAGAAGCTTCCCTTATCCATTGAATATGCTCTTATAGCTTCTAAAAAAGCTGCTAGTGCTATGGACCACTCATCATCGTTTTTCGAAATATAGTTACGTGATACGGAGGCTGCACATTTCAATATAAAATTTTCATATTTTAGAACTAAATCATTCATTATTGTTTCATCAGATTTAGCTTTTTCTGCCATTATGTCAATTTCCCTCATGTACTTGTCCCCTTTATGCTATTTCTTTATAAACTATACAATTAAATATCAATATTTTTATCATGAATTATCTTTAAACCTTTTAATAAAAGCTGTGGGTCATATATATCTATAGCATTAGTTTCATCAGACATTAGTCTACCCAATCCACCAGTAGCCACAACCTTAATATTTTCATTTTTTAATTCTTCCTTTATTTTTTTTACTATATATTCAACCTGTCCTATATATCCATAAACGAGTCCTGCTTGCATACTTGTAATAGTACTGGTTCCAAGAATTGAAACTGGTTTTTTTATTTCAATTTTAGGAAGTTGAGCTGTTTTAGTCCATAAAGCCTCTGATGAAATTACAATTCCTGGGGAAGTAACTCCATATTTAAATTCACCTTTTTCATTTACTACATCATACGTTGTAGCTGTTCCAAAATCTATAACTATTAATGGACCGCCATACTGTTCATAAGCTGCAACTATACCAACTATTCTATCTGCTCCTACTTCACGAGGATTACTATTAGCAATTGTAATACCTGTTTTTATCCCTGGCCCAACAACTAATGGTTCTATATTAAAATATCTTCTCATTGTGTTCTCAAAAGAATGCATAACATCTGGAACAACTGATGAAACTATTACACTTTTAATTTGTTTATAATTAATTTTATTATAAGCTAATAGATTTAATAAAAATATACCATATTCATCCGATGTTTTTTCACTCCTAGTAACCATCCTCCAACTTCCAAGAATTTCATCTCCCTTAAAAACGCCCGCAACAATATTTGTATTACCTATATCAACAACTAAAACCATATTAATACCTTCCTCCTTTGCTTTCTCACTTTTTATATGTTATTAATCTTTTCTCAATTCATCAATTGATTTTGTAGTAATTTGATCTCTGTCTAATTGAAGTAAATCAATTGCTTTATCTAATTCTTCATATGTATTTACTTCAATTTCTAAATAAGGTTTCGGATAAGTTTCCTTATTCCAAGTATCAATTTCAAAACTAATGTTATCAAATAAATAAGATTTCCTATGTTTAAATCCAGGTCTTTTTTTGTGATATCCTAAAAACTCAAGTATTTTTATTGTTTCATCACTATTTGATACTTCTGTTTCAGTTTCTTCATTAACCCTCATTCTGTCTCTACTTATGCTTTTCTTAAATGTCATTGTATTTTTAGTTTCTCCGTTTAAAAGGTTCTTTGTAATTCTTACCCTCAAATAACCATTGTATGTATTTTTCAAAAAATTATCTTCAGTATCAAATCTAATATTAATTTGTTCCTCATCCTTTATTAGAACAGCACCTAAATCTATAAGTTTTTTTTCAATTTCTTCTTTATCAATATTAAGAATTTTAACTTCTCTTTCTCTCATAGTTTTAATGCCTCCTACATATTTGTGTAAATTATAGCATAAAAATTATCCTTATGCTATAAAATTAATTATAACTTATAATTAATATATAGAAAATTATAACTTATATTGATAGTGAAATACCTATTATAAAATAATTTTATTTTTCTAAAAATGTTTTGATTATGGCAACCATATCATGATATAATTTTCAAAAATAATCAATAATCAGAGGTGAATTATTTGAATGTTAATAAAGATGAATTGCTGAAGGTAGTTAAATTAGCTTCACAAATAATTCTAGAAAATGGCGGAGAGACATACCGAGCTGAAGAAACAATAAAATTTATATGTAAATCCTTGGGAGTTAAGGAAATAGACTCTGTTGCCACACCTACAGGAATTTATATTACATTATCAATTGATGGAATTGAGAATAATACAGTAGTCAAAAGAATTAATAAAAGATCAATAAATCTTATAAGATTAAACAGAGTAAATACTATATCACGACAAATTACAGAAAAAAGCATTTCTTTGCAAGAAGCGATAGCTCTATTAGAAGAAACTAGAGCTGATGCTGAAAATTATAATAAAAATTTCTCGTTATTTTATGGTGGTATTTCTGCTGCATTTTTTACTTTGCTTTTTGGAGGTAAATTGCTTGAATTTTTTATATCGTTAACCGCGGGAGTTTTAGTTGCCTTGTTTGCTAAAAAATTTGAAAACCTTCATTCTTACCAATTTCTTTCAAGTTTGCTTGCAGGTACAATAATAGCATTTACTGCTATAGCTGGAACATATATTGCTGGCTTTGGAAATTATAATTATGTAATAGTAGGAGGAATGATGCCTCAATTACCTGGTCTTGCCATGACAAATGCCATAAGGGACACCATAAGGGGAGACCTTGTTTCAGGAATTGCTAGAGGAACAGAAGCTCTTCTTGTAGCTTCATCTTTAGCTGCTGGTGCGGGGGTAATAATTTCTTTTGCTTTATATTTAGGAATTATTCAAAATTAAATATTAATAAATTGAGGTAGTTATGATTAAAGAATTAATATTAAATATGATATATTGCTTTATGGCCACTTGGTTTTTTGCTTTATTAATGAATTCTCCTAAAAAAGTTTTATTTCATTCCTCTTTAATAGCAGCAATAGGATATACATCTTACTTAATCTGCATAAACTTTGGGCAAGTTAGATTAGGTTTTTTCTTTGGAACATTAATAATAGTATTTCTAGGTGAACTGTTAGCTAGATTAATTAAAATGCCTGCTACTATTTTTATATTTCCTGCAGTTATACCTATGGTTCCTGGCCTAGGACTGTATCAGACCATGCTAGCTTTTGTTCAGGAAAATATATTTGGTGCTTTAAAAATAGGTGTAGACACAATTGTTAATATTGGAGCAATGGCTATCGCTATGACATTAATGGGACTTATAGCTTCAAAAATACCTATTAAAACAAAAAAAAATTAATTTGGATTTTCTTGTTTTAAATATACTAATATGGGTATATAATTAATATTGAAAAAACAATATCTTACGGAGGGTAAATATATGTGTAATGTAAAATTTTTTAGATGTAATCTTTGTGGAAATTTAGTTGGCATGATTCATGAATCAGGAGTAAAATTAGTATGCTGTGGACAAGAAATGGAAGAATTAGTTGCAAACACAGTTGATGCAGCTTATGAAAAACACATCCCTGTTGTTGAAGTTGATGGAAATATAGTTACAGTTACAGTAGGAAGTACAATTCACCCAATGGTAGAAGAACATTATATCCAGTGGATTTACCTTGTAACAAAAGAAGGAGCTCAAAGGAAATGCTTACAACCGGGTCAAGAACCAGTTGCAAAATTTGCTCTTACTGAAGGCGATGAAGTAGTAGCAGCCTACGAATATTGCAATCTACACGGACTTTGGAAAAAAGAAATGTAATATTGCTGAAAACGCAGAAATTCTCTTATAAATAAACTAAAACGTAGAATTTTAATTTAATTCTACGTTTTCTTATTTTTGGTCATCCTGAATGATAGTGAAGGATCTCATTAAGATTTTTAACCTTCAGTCGGAATGACAAATTATAATTTATCAAAAAATCATTTCATGTTTTTTAATTACTGCATTTTTGCATTCCTTATTCTTTGCATTCCTTGTATTAGTACTACGAAATCTTTGCTCCGTCGGCTAGATCTTCTAATGTTGAAACTAAAGTAAGTTTCTTTCCTTTTTGGGCTGCTAATATCATTCCACAGGATTCAACGCCTCTTAATTTAACAGGCTTCAAATTATAAACCATAACTACCTTTTTCCCTACTAGATTTTCTGGTTCATAGTATTTTGCAATACCAGAAACCACCTGCCTTACTTCATCTCCAAGCTTAAGTTGAAGAACTAATAATTTATCAGCATCAGGATGTTTTTCTGCCTTAATAACTTCTGCAACTCTTAAATCAATTTTGGCAAAATCATCAATTGATACAAATTCTTCTTTTACTTCTTTCTCTTCCTTATCTGCTTTATCTCCTCTATTTAATTTTTCTTCTTTTTTAGATTCTGGTTTTTTAGTAGAATCTTGATTAATTTCAAGGTTATTATTTATTTCTTCAATTTTTTTAGCAACATCAATTCTTGCAAACAAAATTTCTGGTGTTCCCACTTTTTCTCCAGGAATCATACCATTAAATCCCTTTAATGAATCCCAATCAGTTTTTTCAGTATTTAACTGCTTTAATATTTTTTGCGCTGTTTCTGGCAAATAAGCTTCCAATAAAACAGCTGCAATCCTAATTGATTCAAGCAAATTATAAAGAACTGTTCCAAGCCTATCTTTTTTATTTTCATCCTTACCTAATATCCATGGTTGAGTTTCATCTATATATTTGTTGCTACGTCTTAACAAGGTAAATATTTCATCTATTGCATCAGAAACACGAAGAGTTGCCATCTTTTCTTCTACTTTATTAGGTGTATCTAAAGCCAGCTTTATAAGCTCTTTATCAATAGACTCTAATTCCTTTGGTTGGAGTATTACACCATCAAAATATTTATTAGTCATTGTAACTGTTCTGTTAACTAGATTCCCAAGAATATTTGCTAAATCTGAATTAATTCTTTCTATCATTAATTCATAAGTTAATGTACCATCATTGGCAAATGGCATTTCATGAAGCACATAATATCTAACAGCATCAACACCAAAATACTTTACTAAATCATCAGCATAAATTACATTACCAACAGATTTACTCATTTTACCGTCACCAACTAATAACCATGGGTGCCCAAAAACTTGTTTTGGTAGCTCTTCACCTAAAGCCATAAGTAAAATAGGCCAATAAATAGTATGGAAACGAAGTATGTCCTTACCAATTAAGTGAACGT
This sequence comes from Tissierellia bacterium, assembly GCA_028709465.1. Taxonomy (GTDB): domain Bacteria; phylum Bacillota; class Clostridia; order Tissierellales; family Sedimentibacteraceae; genus Sedimentibacter. The sequence goes on from JAQVWY010000003.1 coordinate 50,032, forward strand.
CAGCTGGCCAATATTTTTTGTACAAATCACCATGATTTCCATCTGGATCATATCCTAAAAAAGTAATATAGTTGCTTAAAGCATCGATCCAAACATATACTACATGACCTTTATCAAAAGTAACAGGTATTCCCCAATCAAAAGAAGTTCTTGATACACATAAATCCTGAAGACCTGGTTTAATAAAGTTGTTTACCATTTCATTCTTACGTGATTCAGGTTGAATAAATCCGGGATTTTCTTCAATATGTTTCATTAATCTGTGTGCATATTTGCTCATTTTAAAGAAATAAGCTTCTTCTTTTGCTTTTTTTACTTCTCTGCCACAATCAGGACATTTGCCATCAATTAGCTGAGATTCAGTGAAAAAGGATTCATCTGGTGTACAATACCAACCCTCATAAAAACCCTTGTATATATCACCTTGGTCATATAATTTTTTAAATATTTTTTGTACTATTTTCACATGTTCCTCATCTGTAGTTCGCACAAATTTATCATAGCTTGTGTTCATAATATCCCAAATTTTTTTAATTTCACCAGCTACTTCATCAACAAATTGTTGAGGTGATTTGCCTGCTTCCTTTGCTTTAATTTGTATTTTTTCTCCATGTTCATCTGTACCAGTCTGAAAATATACATCATATCCATTTAATTTCTTAAACCTTGCTATACTATCTGCAAGAACTATTTCATATGTATTGCCTATATGAGGTTTGCCAGATGTATATGCAATTGCTGTTGTTATGTAATATTTACCCTTGTTCATATTTTCCTCCTAAAAAAATAATACCCCTTAACTGAAAATCAGTTAAGAGGCGATTTATCGCGTTACCACTCTTTTTTGCACATATTTCACAATATGTGCCTTAACAGGTTAAAAACCTACAGTTATTAACGGTTACTAACCGTTATACCCTAATTAATTTCAGGCATAAAGCTCCAAGACCATCTTCACATTAAATCATGTACTGATTTCCACCATTATCAGCTCTCTATCACATGATATTTAAAATTACTCTTCTTTTCATTGCTTTTGTTTGGTTATTGTTACTATTATAATTAAAACTATACATAATTATTTAAATTTTGTCAACAGATTTGTTTGTCATCCTGAACAATAGTAAAGAATCTCTCATGTTGAAGTGATAAGATTCTTTACCTTCGGTTCAGAATGAAAGGATAGTTGCGATATTCATAACAATGACAAGCAATTTAAAAGATAAAAGTCAAACATTTAATTATAGCTATTATTATCCCAATAACAATCGCGGGAACAAGCATAATTGATAAAATCCCTATACCTAATGGAAGCAACATAATAAAAACTATTAATCCAACAATTCCTCCTAGAATTGTAAATAAAATCTTTAAAAATACAACTCCAACCTTCAATGCAGCTACAATAAATATAAAAAAAGTAATAATACCTAACAATAATTCCATTTTACCCTCATTCTCCCATATATTATTTAATAATATATTACTCAAAATTTATTTAAAATTTCTTAATATTAAATTAGAAATTGATTAAAATTATATCCATCTATTTACAAGTCATTGTCATTTTCCCCTTTATTTTTAAGATAAAAGATATTATAATATATTTATAATATAAAAAGGAGCATAATATGATTGATTTACACATACATTCCATGTTTTCTGATGGTACAGATTCTTTAGAAGACATTGTAAATATTGCTCATAATAAGAATATTCCAGCCATATCTCTCACAGACCATGATACAACCTTAGGAGTTCTTGACATAATCAAAATAGCCAAAAACAAAAATATTAAAGTAGTGCCTGGTGTTGAAATATCGTCAGTATCCAATGGACACTTAATCCACATTCTTGGCTACAATATTGATGTTCATAACAATCAGCTTAAAGATTTATTAGCACTAGTACAAGATTATTTCATAAAACTTTTTTATGACCAATATCATTGGCTTCGTAAAAATAATATTATTGATATTGATTTAGAAAAAATACTAAAACACACTGAATTTAAAGAATCCCTGGCTTCATTAGATATATTGAAGACATCCATTGCAGAAGGTGCTCCTTATACTCTTAAGGACTGGTCTGAATTTTTTAATACAAAAATTAAATTATTCCCTGGACATTTTATTGAAGAATTTCCAATTCATCCATCTGAAGCCGTTGAGGTTATTTTAAACGCTGGAGGGTTGCCAGTATTTGCACATCCTGCACGTATAGGAAATGCGGATATTAATGAAATGAAATTACTTTTACCTCATGGACTTAAGGGCATTGAAGTTTATTATCCATACCATGATAAACCACTTATTGATAGATACGAAGAATTTGCAAATGAGCACAATTTGGTAAAAACCGGCGGAACTGATTGGCATGGAAAAGAGCTCACCACATGGAATGTTGAAATAGGTGATTGTGGAGTAGAAAAATTAACTATATAAAAAGCTTAATTTGTCATCCAAAACTGTCATCCTGAACGGTAGTGAAGGATCTCATATATAAGAGGGGGAGATTCTTCAGGCTGCGCCTTCAGAATGACAAGGTAGTTATGGTTAATCATAATAATGACAAAACCAAGGGATGTTCCCTTGGTTTTGTAGCATATATCTTATTTATTTCATGAAATTTTCTATATCATTAGTTGTTTTAATAATATCCTTAGACAGATTAACGACCCCATTTTTAGTTACCCAAACATCATCTTCAATTCTGATTCCAATTCCTTCCTCTTTTATATAAAGGCCAGGTTCAACAGTATAAACATTGTTTTCTTGCATAATTCTATCTCGTCTTGCAACATCATGAACATCAAGTCCTAATGGATGACCTACACCGTGATAATAATATTTATCCACCTCTGAATCATCCCTAATTAAATTAATTGCCTTTAAACTTTTCGCATAAAATGCTTTAACCGCACCATTTACATCTGTTTCCAAAGCACCTACATGCATTGCATCCATAGTAACTTCTTGTGCTTCTAATACAATGTCATAAATTTCTTTTTGTCTTTGAGTAAATTTACCGTTTGCTGGATAAGTTCTTGTAATATCAGATGCGTAATTATTAGATAAAGCTCCAAGATCCAAAAGAATCATATCTCCATCTTTTATTTTATCTTGTAAATCTATGTAATGAAGTATCACTGCATTTTTGCCTGATGCCCCTATAGTATTAAAACTTGGCTTAGAATTTCTTAACATCAGCTGATATTCAAAATCCGCTCTAACCTGATATTCAAATTTTCCAGGTTTTAAATTTTTCATAACAAATTCTAAAGCTTCCTTTGTATATCCTATAGCTGTTTTAATTTCTTCTACTTCTTCCTCAGATTTTGTACATCTCAAACTTGTTAATATATCTTGTGAGTTAAGAATTTTCATAGCTGGAAACTGATTCCTTAACCAATGGGATAGTTTTCTATATTCATCATAAGATTCATCTTCGCTTACTAAATATGATACTATATAAACATTATCGGGTCTGTTAGAAGAACATAATCTTTTAGTAAATTGAGTTTTAAAGTCCCCTACATCTTGTATGGATTCAACACCTGATAATTCAATAGCTTCTTCTTTTCGAAGCAATATACCATTCCATTTTTCAAAAACTTCATCAACCGGTGGTATATACAACAATTCAGTAACTTTCCCAGCTATCTTATTAATTAAAAGAATCATGTTTTCTCTGTCAATACCAGTTAAATAAAAAAAGTTTCTGTCTACTGAAAATAAGTATGTTTGATCACCACTTTTTCTAGGTGAGTTACCTGAAAAAAATACTGCAGTAGAGTTATCCTCCATTAGTTCTGCAAATTTTTTTCTGTTGTTAATAAAAAAATCTCTATTCATTTCTTCCTCCATTTAATTAATAGTTTTAACTTTTTCAACGGCTTTTTTCCAACCATTATATAACTCTCTTCTTTTTTCTTCAGATATTTCTGGCTTAAATTTTCTATTTATACTCCAATTTTGAACTATTTCTCCTTTTGATTTCCAAAATCCTACTGCGAGACCTGCTAAATAAGCAGCGCCTAAAGCAGTTGTTTCAGTGACATCAGGTCTTTCTACATTTACATTGAGGATGTCTGCTTGAAATTGCATTAAAAAATTATTTGCTGTTGCTCCTCCGTCAACTTTTAAAGCAGTTAAATTAATTCCTGAATCTTCTATCATAGCATCTATTACATCCTTAGTCTGATAAGCTATAGATTCAAGAGTTGCTCTAATAATATGGTTTCTGTTTGCCCCTCGAGTAAGCCCTAATATTGCACCTCTTGCATACATATCCCAATAAGGTGCCCCTAATCCAGTAAATGCTGGAACAACATAAACACCATTCGTATCATTTACTTTATTAGCAAAATATTCTGAATCCTTAGAATCATGAATAATTTTTAGTTCATCTCGTAACCACTGTATAGCTGCTCCAGCAACAAATATTGATCCTTCCAAAGCATATTCTATTTTTTTGTCAACTCCCCAAGCTATTGTAGTCAATAAACCATTATTAGATGAAACAATTTTTTCACCTGTATTCATTAACATAAAACAACCAGTTCCATAAGTATTTTTGACCATTCCTTCTTGAAAACATAATTGTCCAAACAACGCTGCTTGCTGATCTCCTGCTATCCCTGCTATTGGTATTTCTTCTCCGAAAATTTCTTTTTTCGTATTAGCATAAACTTCAGAAGATTGTTTTACTTCTGGTAATATTGACATAGGTATATTTAATTCATTAAGAATTTTTTCATCCCATTTTAGTTCTTTGATGTTATAAATCATTGTTCTAGAAGCATTAGAATAATCAGTAATATGTACTTTCCCACCAGTTAAATTCCAAAGAAGCCATGAATCAACGGTTCCAAATAAGATATCTCCACTTTCTGCCCTTTCTCTTACACCTTCCACATTATCTAAAATCCATTTAATTTTAGTGCCAGAAAAATATGCATCTATAACTAGGCCAGTATTTTCTTTGATATAAGATGTAAGATCTCGTTTCTTTAATTCATCACATATTTGAGCTGTTCTCCTACATTGCCAAACAATGGCATTATATACAGGCTTACCAGTATTTTTATCCCAAAGAACAGTAGTTTCTCTTTGATTTGTAATTCCAATACCTACTATTTCTAAAGGATTTATAGAAGCCTGTTTTATTGCATCAATTGCAGAATTTATTTGAGTTTTCCATATTTCAACAGGATCATGCTCAATCCATCCAGGATTAGGAAAAACTTGTTGAAATTCTTTTTGTGATGAACTTACTATATTTCCATTTCTATCAAATATTATAGCTCTTGAACTTGTAGTTCCTTGATCTAATGCAAGAATGTACTTCTTATTCATAACCCACCCCCAAGTAAATTCAATATATATATTATATATTTATAAGGTAAATATATCAATAAAATAAAAAATAAATATTCATGAAATAAATAATTATTTGCAGCATCTTAAAAATGTGTAACTTTACCTTTTATTAACATAATTCATTATTTTTTTAATATAATAAATTATATAAATTGATTTAATTCCATAAATGTAGTATTATTAAAATAAGTATTACAAAATTTTATCAGGAGGTTTCACAATTGAAAAAATTAATTTTCATGGTAAGTTTAATTTTAATTCTTGCATTATCTACAGTAGCAGCTTTTGCTCAAGATGAAATAATTGTAAATATTAATTCAAACAAAGTAGAGTTCAATGATGGTTCAGGTTATCCATTTATTGATAAAAACAACAGAACTCAAGTACCATTTAGAGCAACATTAGAAAAATATGGCGCAACTGTTGATTGGGACAATGATGAACGTGTAGCCTTAGCTACTAAAGGTGACATAACAGTTAAAGTTCCTATTGGAGAAAAATACATATTTAAAAATGGTGAAAAAATTGAAACAGATACTGTTGCATTGATTAAAGATAGCAGAACATATTTACCTATTAGAGCCGTTATAGAAGCATTTGGTTCTGAAGTTCAATGGGACAGCGGATTAAATACAGTTGTAATAACTACTGATGCGCTTGATGCAAAAAAAATATTAATGGATGCATACGCAAAATCATATCTTTGGAAAAATTATAATGGAAAAGTAGTTATGGATTTAGATATTTCAGTACCTGATGAAACTGGGTCACTCCAAACTATAAATACTGTAATGAATATGGATATGACTGCATTTACTAAACCTCAAAAATTTAAAGTTACAGCTAATATGACAGCAAGCTTCCAGGGTGAAGAATTAAATCAACCTGTGTTAGATATGTATGTAACTATTGATGAAAGCAAATTCAATACATATATGGGTGTTTATAATGAATCAGGACAATTAACTTGGACAAAATCTACAATCGAAGATAAAGCATTGATGGATTTAACCAATTATGACATGCAGGCTAATTTAGAAATGACTGAGAAATTTACAAAAGATGTAAAATATTTTGGTAAATATGTTGATGATTCTGGAAGAACATTATTAAGAATTCAAAATACACTTTCTGGAGAAGCGTATGAAGAATTTTTGACAACATATATGGAACAATTAGCAACGTCAACTAATACACAGGATGTTATAACTTCAGATATGTTTAAAAATTTAGGCGACTTCCAATTTATATTATATATTGATGAAGCAACAGGAGAAATAGTTAAATATGAAATGGATTTAGGTTCAATTTATTCTACTATGTTTGCTAATATGGAACCTAGTGAAGAAATGCCTCAAGAAGCAATTGATATGCTCACAAATTTAGACGCAGTAATGATAATGGAGATATTTAATATTAATACAGCCAAAGACTTTGATATACCAAAAGAAGCATTAGATGCTCCAGAGGTACCATTAATTCCAGAAACTGAAGAACCAGTTCAAGATGAGGTTCAATAATATAAAAATTATTTAAAACATTAAGAGCTTTTGGTTTATACCATCAGCTCTTTTTTATAGTAATTTTTAAAAATTCTTCACATTTTTTCTTAATATCCAATACTGCATCAAAATTATGCGAATTTGATTTTCCTTTAATATCGGCAATATTTAATTCAAACATATCATCTAACCTATGAATTCCAACATCTTCTATAAAATTTCTAATTCCATTTTCCTTTTTGCTAATATTTTTAATATAATGATATCTAATTAGTATTCTCACATCTTCAATAAATTCCCCATTATATCCTAGTCTATTTAGAATTTCAACACTCCTTTGTGCTGATTTTATGTGATGTCCATAAAAATGTCCCCTGCCATTTTCATCTATTGTAAAGCATTCAGGCTTACTAATATCATGTAAAAGAGCAGCCATCCTTAAGTTTAATTTAGGTTTTATTGAATCAAGCACTGCCATGGTATGATCTAATACATCTTTATCATGATATGGAGTATGTTGATTAAAACCTTTAATTTCCATAATTTCAGGAATTATATTAAGGATTTCTCCAGTTTCGATTAACTTATATATACCTTCAGATGGTTTATCACTTAATAGAATTTTATTTAAAATATATTTTTTCATTTTTTCCCCTAAATTTATTTTTTTTTGCAACTTTTTATACAATTAATACGTCTAATATATATCAACTAATTTTTTATATAAACAATATTATTAATCAATATTAATTATACTACTAGTAAAAACTTTTTTAAACACTTTTAATATATATATATATAGTGTATAATAATATAAATTAGTAACTTTTTACAAATACTTACTTACTTTTTTATAGTTATAACAATTTTAAAAGGGATGTGATTTATATGGGAAAACGTAAATTCCGTAAATTCCGAATTTTTGTTTCTGTTTTTTTTATTATAACTTTCATATTATCTAAAAATATTTATGCTTCAAATATAAAAGCATCAACTTATAATGAGCTAGAAAACTTGATTATAAACCAGCTTTATTCAATAAATACTAACTTTGACATTAATTACTTGGGATGTATAGATGACGTAAATAAATTAATGAATAACATATTAACAAAAGATCCATATTTAAAAAGCACAGTTACTTCTGTAAAATGGGAGACAACAAGTTATTCACAAAATAACCATAATATAAATATTAAATCTACGTATATCGTTACTAAATCGCAAAGAATAGCCGCAAACAAGCAAATGGACGACATTCTTTCAAAGATTATAAAGCCAAATATGACTGACCATGAAAAAGTTAAAGCAGTTCATGATTATATTGTTCTTAACGGTGAATATGACAAATCATTAAAATATTATTCAGATTATGACTTGTTAACCTTAGGCAAATCAGTTTGTAATGGATATGCCATATTAACATATAACATGCTGAAAAGTCTTGATATACCAGTTAATTTTGTATTTGGTTCAAGCAAAGGGCAACCACATGTTTGGAATTTAGTGAAGTTAGGAGACTATTGGTATCATTTAGATACCACTTGGGATGATCCAGTACCAAACAGAAAAAATATTGTTTCTTACAAATACTATATGTTAACAGATGAGGAAATAAAAAAAGATCACCTTATTGATAAAAATCAAAATCTACCTGTTTCAAAATATAAATACTATGATTATTTAAAATATTTATCACTATCCTCACTAAATTCTCATATTTATAAGAGACTTTTAACAGAAACTAGATTAGACATATATAATATAGAAAATACTGCAGAAACAACAGATGAGCTTAAAATTATTTTAAATAAAAAAATAAAAAATCATCCCACATTAATATCAGTGAGAGTTAATAAAAATTTAGATAATGATTCATTAAATTCAGCTATGTCAGCAATAATGAAAGTAAAGTCTGTTGCAGAAATTGGATATGATACCGTTTATATGGATAACTTGGGTCAATATAATGTTTTGAATATATTTGTTAAATACAAAGAAACTCCGGACAGTATAATCACAGATTTATCCAATAATGTATACAATACTGCAACTAAAGTTAACTTTAACGTATATGCTGTTTACGGCAGCCGAAAAGAAAATATAACTGATTCAGTCTTAATACATCCATATGATGACACTTTCATAAAAATTGTTGGAAATTCTATAACATTTAAAAACGCAGGAATGCAACATTTAACTTTAGAATATGAAGGAGTTAAAACCGAAACAAAAATTTCTGCTATAAATGCTGTAGGTTTTAACTATATAACTGACAAAAAACCTAATAATCCTGTAAATGTGAAAATTTTTGATAAATACATAGACTTTGAGATTATCAAACAATGGCCGTATATAGAAGATGGAAGAACATTAGTTCCCTTAAGAGCAGTTTTCGAAGTATTAAACTGTGAAATAAACTGGGATGCCACAAGCAGATCTGCTATCCTTCAACAAGGAAATACAAAAATAGTAGTTACAGCTAATAGCAAAAATATATATGTAAATGGGACAAATATTACATTAGATGTACCTGCAAGAATAGTAAATGATAGAATTATGGTTCCCCTTCGATTCATTGGAGAAACGCTAAATAAAACTGTAATTTGGGATAGCCAAAATAGTACAGTAATAATATATTAAAGAAAGTGGACACAAAATAGGGGACATTCCTTAAGGTCTAACCACATAGACTTACTTACCTTAAGGTGTGTCCCCATTCCTTTTAATTATTGAATTGTTTTTATTACTTCAACAGCTTTTTGCAGCTGGTTGTCAGTATCATAGTATTCACTGCCATATCCTTGAGCATCTTCAGATAGCTCTATCACCATATCTGGCTCAATCCCAATTTTATGGATATTAACTCCATTTGGAGTAAAATATTCAGAAACAGTCATTTTTATACCTTCGCCTTCAGAACCAAAACGTTGAACCCTTTGTACAATACCTTTACCAAATGTTTTAGTTCCTATAAGCGTTGCTCTTTTTGTATCTTTTAAAGCACCAGCCATGATTTCCGATGCACTTGCACTTCCATCATTCACTAATACTACCAAAGGAATATCATCCTTTTGAGCATCAGATTTGTAATACTCCACCTCTCCCGACTTCGTTTTAGTATATGTAACAATACCTTCTTCTAAAAACATATCGGTTATGCTAACTGTTGTATCAATGATACCACCAGGATTATATCTTAAATCAATAATTAACTTTTCCATACCTTGTTTTTTTAAATTATCGAAAGCTACCTTAAAATCATCTGCAGTTTGTAAATCAAATGTAGTAATTTTTATGTATCCTATGTTATCTTCCAACATAGTTGGTTTTATAGTTTTAATTCTAATTTTCTCTCTATTTACAACAACATCGGATGTTTCCCTTGTTCCATCCTTATTTTCTCTAGATATTGTTAAAGTTACACTAGTTCCAGGCATACCCTTCATGACTTTAACAGCATCATCAATTTGTTCTGCGCTGTAATCAGTACCATTAATTCTTAAAATCTTATCACCTGTTTTAAGCCCTGCCTTTTCTGCTGGCGTGTCCTCAATAGGAGAAACAATTAAAATTTTATTATCTTCTCCCTCTGTTATGTAAACACCAATTCCTTCGTAACTGCCTTCAGTATCCTGCATTAAAGCTTCAAATTCATCTTTTGTAAGAAACTGTGTATATGGATCTTTCAATGAATTTAAAGTGCCTTCTAATGCCCCTTCAAGCATTACCTCCTCATTAGCATCATACAAAAAATTATTTTTTGCAAACTCCATTAATTGTTCTTGTTTTTCATATTTTTTAGCAACATTTCTCATTCTATTATAATCGACTTCTTTTACAATAACCTTTTGTCCTATTTCTACCATAAAAAGATTCCCTAATGTCATTGTAAGAAATGCAGTTATAAAAATTACTATAATAACTGTTAAAATATGTTTTCTTTTTGTAACCATTCACTCAACTCCCGCTTATTAATCTTAAGCCCGTTTCCATGCTTATATTTATTTATATGCTATACTGTACAATTTTATCCTATTAAAATTTAATTAACAATAACTGTTACTAACAACGATTAATTATACTTGGATATTATAGCATAAATATTTAATATTATATAGAATTTTTTAAATCTTTTTCTATTAAACAAAAATCTTCTATTATTTAAATAGACACAAAAAATTATTTCCATGGAAATATTTGAAATTATGTGTATGAATTTGTAGAATTACATTTTTTACAAAATTATACTTTAAATACATTTATTTTTTATTAAACAATAGCACATGACAATTATAATATTAAAACTTGCTAACCTTTGAAAACAAGAGGCTGCAAGTTTTTTAGTTTGTAATATTCATTTTTCACAACAAAAAAACATTGAATATTTCCTATTTTTATAGTACAATTTTTAATATATTAAGGACCATTAGCTCAGTGGATAGAGTGCCGGACTTCGAATCCGTGTGCCGGGGGTTCGAATCCCTCATGGTTCATATAAAAGTGCGTTGTATGGCGATTTTTCAACCGTTACAGCGCCTTTTTTACTACTATGAACTAATTAATTATATCTAAATCTTTAGCTGATATTACTATTCCTTTGTATTCAGATTTAACTTCATTTATCATTTCTTCTTCTCTTTCTGCTTCTGTTACCATCTTGCCTGTTTCATCTGGAGCAACCATAAATAGTTGATGATAAAAAACTAATTTGCCAGGATTAACTTCAGCTGCTATTTTAGCTAAATCTTTGCTTGTAGTATGAACTCTCAAATGATATTTTTTCCATTTAGGATCCCTTAACTGAACACCTGTTGAAGATATAACCTCATGAATTAAAATATCACAATTTTTTGCTTGCTTAATCAAGTTAGTGTTATAACAAGTATCCCCTGATATAACTATAACCTTATCGGGTGTTGTAAATTTGTAACCAAATGCTTCGAAAGGAGGATGGTCAACTAAAAATGCTTCAACGGTTACAAGCTCATCCTCATATACTATACCTTCACCAATTTCTGTAGTCTTAACTTGTATACCAGTTTTATTAGCTTGTTCAAGTCCAAACATACGAGCATTAATATCATCCTCGTAAGCTGCAAGCAAATGATCAACCATTTTTTTCACGCCTTTTGGACCATATATTTTTAAAGGATCTTCCCTTTCTAAAACCCATGGTGTATAAATTAAATCTGCCAGACCAATTGTATGGTCTGAATGGGTATGGGTTAAAAAAGCTGTTTTTAAATTTTTTGCTTCAAGAGCATGAATTCCCATTTTATTTGCTCTTTCAGCTTGCCTAACAATTCCAGTTCCAAAATCAACTAAATATGAAATATTATTAACCACAATTGCAACGCTTGGTCCAGAACGTTCAGGCACTGGATTTGGTGTTCCAGTTCCTAACATAACAACCTTTGTATTATATTTTGTATTCATTTTAAGCCTCCCTACTGTTTGTGACCTCTATATCTTTCACCTTATCAAGAGTTAATCCGGTAAATCCATAAATAATGTTTATTATAATTGTAAAGTATGCAAAGAAAATATATGGTACAAATTCCATAGCCTGTACACCCAATACACTTTGAGCAAATAAAGCTGGAACGCTCCAAGGAACTAAGTTAATGCAAATACAACCTATGGACTGTGCAACTCTTCCTAAATTTTTAGAATGTAAATTGAAATTTTTATAAGCTTTTTGAAACATTCTTGCAGGTATCATAATTGCTAACAATTGGGCTCCAGTTGCTAAAGCAGTAATCAAACTACTTAGTATTGTTACAACAATTAACTGTCCCGCAGAAGATACTTTTTTCATAATTATTTCTAATATTAATTCTAATGAACCAATTTCTTCTAATATACCACCTAATGCAACTGCAAGTGTAAGGAGTATTACAGTTCCGCCCATTGAATTAATTCCGCCTCGTGTCAATAAGCTATCTACCATCTTAATACCTGTATCGCTGGTAAAACCATTTGTCATGGTTCTAACAACACTTCCAACGTCTGCCCCTTGAACTATTATTGCAGCAAGACCACCCATTAAAGCAACAGATATTAATGAAGGAATAGCTGGAAATTTTTTTATGGAAAAAATAATTGTTATAACTGGTATTAACAAAAGCAATGGACTAATTACAAAAGAACTACTTAACCCTTGTAAAATTTCTGCAATAGAATCCATATTCATATTAGCTTGTGTTGCATATTTAACCCCTAAAAAATAATACATGATTAGAGAAAATAGCAATGCTGGTATCCCGCTTTTTGCTAAATGTCCTACAAGTTCAAACAATGTACAATTAGACATTGCAGAAGCTAAATTTGTAGTATCTGAAAGAGGTGATACACTATCCCCAAAATAAGCACCAGAAATAATTGCTCCAGCTAAAAGAGGAGCTGGAAATCCCATACCCAAACCTGTAGCCATCAATGCTAATCCTACAGTAGCAATTGAAGTAAATGAAGTGCCTGTAGCTGTTGCGATGATAGATGTAACCAGTGTTGCTGCAGGGACAAAAATACCTGGACTTATAACTTTTAAGCTGTAAAAAATTAACGAAGGAATAATTCCGCCCTGAATCCATGAACCAATAATGATTCCAATAATTAAAATTATAAAAAGAGGAGGTAAAGCTCTTGATACACCTTTAACTAAACCTTGTTGCAATTCATCCCATGTAAACCCTAACCAACTTCCAATCAATCCAGCTGTAATAATACCTGAAATTATAGGAATATTCATTCCAGCCTTCCATTTTAGTACCGATAATAACCCAAATACAATTATCACTAATAAAGGTAATAATGCTAAAAACAAATTTAATTTTCTCTTCTTATTTTCCTCACTCATAATAGCTCCCTACTTTATAAAATATTTTAAATTTTAATAAAAAAAATCTTTCATTCCTGTGAATATATTACTGTTGTAATATATTCACAGGGACGAAAGATCCGCGGTACCACCCTTTTTATGATATATAATATCATCACTTTGAGGTCTATCAACCTCTAACCTTGTAACGTCAGTAAACGTGTTTATCTACTCAGAATCCTTTCAACAAACCTGCTCCATAGTGTATATTATATTTCTCCGCTGCCAACTTCCACCAATGATGACTCTCTGTAAACATCTGAAATAATTTTCTCTACTTCATTGCAATTATATTATTTTAATTATGTTACTTTAGAACTAGTTTTTTGTCAATAATATTTTCAAAGGAAATATTTGTAAATAATTAATTTTAATAAAAAAACCCTTGACATAATATTGTAATATGTTAATATTTATATATTAGAATATTTGAATATATTAATATAAGGAGTAGATATGCTGGATTTAGAAAACAAGACTAAAACTAAAGAATTACTTGAACAAAAAGCTGAATTATTAAAAACAATAGCTCATCCCGTAAGGCTGTGTATATTGGCAATGCTTATTATGAATAAAGAAAGCAATGTTACAGACATTCAATGTTGTTTAGACGTTCCTCAGCCTACTGTTTCACAACATTTATCTAAATTAAAATCAGCAGGAATCCTTTCCTCTGAAAGAAATGGAACAGAAATTATTTATAAAATAAGCAATAATGAAGTAAGACAAATTGTAGAAAATTTTTTGGAAAATTAAATATATGGGGGTAAAAATGAATAAAAAAGTATTAATTATTGGCGGTGTAGCTGGTGGTGCCAGTGCTGCAGCAAGACTAAGAAGACTAGATGAATCAGCTGAAATAATAATGTTTGAAAGAGGTTCTTACATTTCCTATGCAAACTGCGGTCTTCCCTATCATATTGGAGATGTAATAAAAGAAAGAAGTTCTTTATTATTGCAAACTCCTGAAGCTATGAGACAGAAATATAATGTAGATGTGAGAGTTGACAGCGAAGTTATATCAATTGATAAGGAAAACAAAAGTGTTGAAGTGCGTGAAACAAAAACAGGAAAAACCTATATAGAAAGCTACGATGTATTAGTAATATCAACTGGTTCTACTCCATTGAAGCCACCTATAGAGGGAATTAATTCACCTGGTATATTCACCCTTTGGACCGTGCCAGATACAGATGAAATTAAAAACTTCATCAATGAAAAAAAACCTAAAAATGCAGTTGTAATTGGTGGAGGTTTCATAGGACTTGAAGTTGCAGAAAATTTACATCTTGCAGGAATTAAAGTAACTATTGCTGAGGCTATGGATCAAGTTATGGCTCCAATTGATTATGAAATGGCTCAAATAGTACAAAAAAACATGGTAGAAAACAACGTAGATTTATTATTAGGAGATGGTGTTTCAAAATTTAAGAGTGAAAACGGGTTAGTTAACATTACGCTAGCTAGCGGAAGAACACTTTCTGCAGACATGGTTATATTATCTATTGGTGTAAGGCCTAACAGCCAATTAGCTAAGGAAGCAGGATTAGAACTAAACCAGCGTGGCGGAATAGTTGTTGACAAATATTTAAAAACATCTGATCCAAATATATATGCTATTGGGGATGTTATAGAGGTTGAAGAATTTATCAACAAAGGTAAAGCTATGATAGCCTTAGCAGGCCCTGCTAACAAGCAAGGAAGAATTTGTGCAAACAATATATGCGGTGCCAAGGAAGAATATAAGGGAACTATGGGAACATCTGTTGCAAAAGTATTTGACAAAACAGTTGCTTCTACTGGCACCAATGAAAAAACATTGAAGCGTATGGAAATGGAAGAAGGCAAAGATTATTTAACAGCAATTATTTCTCAAAAATCCCATGCAGGTTATTATCCTGGCTCTTCAGAAATGATATTAAAACTAATATTTTCACCTGATGGCAAAAAAATATTTGGCGCTCAAATTGTAGGTGAAGACGGAGTGGATAAGCGCATTGATACTATTGCAACTGCAATTCGTCTAAATGGCAGCATATATGATTTAAAAGAACTTGAACTTGCTTATGCTCCACCCTATTCATCTGCTAAAGATCCTGTAAACATGCTGGGATTTGTTGCTGAAAATATAATTGAAAACAAAATATCTTTCTCAAAATGGAATGATATAAGTCCAAATAAATCAAATAACTACACTATATTAGATATTAGAGAAGATGCCGAAAGGTTAGTATTCCCTATAGAAAACTCTTTAAATATTCCTCTTGGTGAATTAAGAGAGAGAATGTCAGAAATAAATAAAGAAGATAATATAATCGTATTTTGTGCAATTGGTGTAAGATCCTACAATGCAGCAAGAGCTTTAATGGAAAATGGATTTAAAAATGTAAAAGTATATCCTGCTGGCACTTCACTTTATAAAGCAGTTAATTACGATTACTATAATAATCAAAATGATAATTCATTAAATGATACTTTCATTAATGAAAAAAGCAAAAAGGATGATAAAGAAATAATGGCTAATGATATTAAAGCTTCAATAAAAGTTGATTGCAGCGGATTACAGTGTCCTGGTCCAATTATGAAAGTTTATGAAACAATTAATAAAATTAACGATGGTGATGTAATTGAAGTTTCTGCCACAGATTCAGGCTTTGCAAATGATGTTGCAGCATGGTGCAGAAGAACTGGAAATACATTGCTAAAAACAGAAAAAATCGGCAAAGAAAATATAGTATTCATTAAAAAAGGGCTAGAAACAAAAAGCTTAAAAACTAATGTAGTAAAAACAGAAAATTCTGTTCAACTAGCTAATGACGGAAAAACAATTATAGTTTTTAGCGGTGACATGGATAAAGTATTAGCATCTTTTGTAATTGCAAATGGTGCAGCAGCTATGGGAAGACCTGTAACAATGTTTTTTACATTTTGGGGACTCAATGTTTTAAGGAAAACTGAAAAACAAAATGTTAAAAAACCATTTATTGATTCAATGTTTGGCAAAATGATGCCTCAAGGAGTAAGCAAATTAAAGCTTTCTAAAATGAATATGGGCGGTATGGGAACAGCTATGATGCGCAAAGTAATGAAAGATAAAAACATTGATTCATTGGAAGATTTAATTAAAAAAGCAATGAATAACGGTGTTAAAATGATTGCTTGTACAATGTCAATGGATGTTATGGGAATTACTAAAGAAGAACTTATTGATGGCATTGAATATGCTGGTGTAGGAACATATTTAGGAGACGCTGAAGAATCAAATGTTAATCTTTTTATTTAATATGAAAAAAGCCTTACAGCCTTAATTGATGTAAGGCTTTTTTATAAGAATTTATAATTTGGTTTTTCTTCCTTAAACATCCAATACCTAAGATAATCATCTAGTATTATTGCAGGTAAAGCTAGAAAAAACCATACTATACTTGTTTTCAAACTTATTTGCCCTAACAAGTTAAACGATATGTTGCTATAATCCCATATATTCAACTTTAACCACACATTTAAAATTAATCCCGAAATAAATTCTATTAAAGTTATAATAATAGAAGATATTAGCATCTGAATTATTAGAGATGTTTTAAAGGAATAAAATTCATTTAATATACCTATACATATAAAACACAAACCGCCTACTATAATCATAAATTGATGGCTGAATCCTCTGTATATTAACTCTATAAAATAGTATATTACGCCACCATATATAAGTAAAATTAAATATTTAAATAACTTTTTCATTTCACATTACCTCAAATTTCATTAGTCTATTAAGTATATTATTAGACTTACCAATTATTCTTATGTAATGCAATTTTTATTCTGTAAAAAATAAGTAAAGTTTCAAAATATTTAAGTGTTTTATTGTATAACAAATAGATATTTATGTCTTATTTTTGTCCTAATATTTCTCTTGTCATTTCAGGTGTATTAACTATGGTGTCTTGCATTGGACAATGACTTTCAACATAATCAACAAACTTTTCTATTTCTTCCTTCGTATTATTAGCATTAATATAATATTTTGTTTTAATGTTCATAAAGCCCATTTTACCATTTTTATTTTTTCCTGCTAATACATCTGGATCCACTTGACCCTCCATATCAATTTTTAAATCCAACAAATCAATTTTGAATTTTTGATAAAACATTTTAAATACAATGTATTTACATCCTCCTAAAGCATTAAGCAATGCTTCACCTGGGTTCATACCTCCATTAGAGCCTCCTAATTCTTCAGGCTCATCTAATATGAATGTTTTATCTCCCGCTTTACATTCAATTTTATAAGTACTTCCTGCAGATCTTATTTCTGTTTTAATTGTTGCAATCGACATATATTTCCCTCCTTAATGATTTAATATTATTATTTATAAAATTGAAATAATTATTCCTTGAGACAGATTTACTATTATGGTATAATAATGATAATTCTTAAATGAGGTGATGCGGTTGAAAACAATTGAAAATTCAAAGGTAATTTATAAATTTAAACCAGAATTAGAACCAGTTGAAAAAGTACAGCGTGGAGAAATTTTTAAAGTATTGACTAATGATTGCTTTTATGGTCAAATAACCAGTGAAGATCAATTATTAGATAATATTGATTATTCAAAGATCAATCCAGCCACAGGACCTATATACATTGAAGGTGCAGAGCCTGGGGATATTTTGAAAATAAGCATAATAAAAATTAAACCAGCATCTACAGGAGTTGCAATTACAGTGCCTAATGAAGGAGCCCTTGGAAAAAGGGCAACTAAATCATTAACTATGATTTTAAATATTGAAGATGGATATTGTGACTTTAATGGAATAAAATTGCCAATAAAGCCAATGATAGGAGTAATAGGCGTTGCTACTAAAAAAGATGAAGAGCAAGACACCGCAACACCATGGAAACACGGTGGAAATATGGATACAACAGATATATGCCAAGGGTCAACTCTTTATCTACCAGTAAATCAACAGGGAGCTTTGCTTGCATTGGGTGATTGTCATGCTATTATGGGTGACGGTGAAATTTGTTTTACTGGATGTGAAATTGCAGCCGAAGTTACTCTCAAAACAGAAGTTATTAAAAATAAGTCAATTGAATGGCCACTGGTTGAAACATCAGATTATACAATGGTTGTAGCTTCAGGAGAAACAATTGATGAAGCTATTGAATCAGCTACAGAACAAGCAGTCGATCACATGATGAAGGGATTAAATATTACATGGGAAGAAGCATACATATTAGCCAGCCTAACATTAGATATTAAAATCAGCCAAATAGTTGATCCTAAAAAGACCGTTAGAGGTGCTATCCCAAAATATTTATTATCAACAGAGCAATTAATAAATTCTATATAATTACACTTTATATTAGTTTAATATTCAAAAATTTAAATAAAGGGATAATAATTTATGACAACTGATGATAAAAAGAAATTTATTGTAAATATTTTATTTATAATAGCAGTTTATTCAGTACTTTATTTCGTTTTTAAGTATGTAGTTAAATGGTTTATGCCATTTATTATTGGTTTCTTAATAGCCTTTGCTTTAAAACCAATTACTGAGGCTATTACAAAAATAACTGGCATTAAAAGAAAAGGCGTTCCAATAATAGTACTAGGAATGTTTTATTCAGTACTCGTAATAATCATTTGGTTTTTAGTATCTTTCTTGTGGAATCAAACAGCTGAATTAGTGAGAATTTTGCCAAGTTTATATTTTAATAGATTAGAACCAATATTATTTGAAGCAAATGATTGGATTGTTGAAAACGCAAAATTAATTTCTCCTGATGTTGCAGATACCCTCTCTAGTATCATAGCTTCAGGAATACAATATTTGGCTACTATAGTTAGAAATATATCAGTTTTTTTAGTATCATCTGTTACAGGCATTTTGTCAAACATACCTTTATACTTAATATCAGTTATATTTACCATAGTTCTATCTGTTTTTATAAGTGTAGACTACAAAAATATATCATCGTTTATTAAAAAGCAGCTACCAAATGACTTTAATGTAACATTCGCTGAGGCAAGAAAATTTTTATTTGGAACATTGTTAAAAATGATTAAAGCTTATGCTATAATATTGTCTATTACATTTATTGAAATGCTTATAGGATTGTCAATATTAAATGTTAGATACCCATTGCCAATTGCAGCAATTGTAGCTATTCTTGATATACTACCATTAATAGGTACAGGAGGAATACTCATACCTTGGGCTATTGTTGAATTAGTATTAAAAAATTATACATTGGGAATTGGACTGATAGCACTATATTTAATTATTACAATTGTAAGAAATACGATTGAACCAAAAATTGTTGGTGAGCAGATAGGATTGCATCCTATAGTTACAATAACTGTTATGTATGCAGGATTAAGGTTGTTTGGATTTTCAGGATTTATAATCGCACCTATTATTGCCATATTAGTAAAATATTTAAATGACAACGGTAAAATTCACATTATTAAATGATAATGAAAATAAATAAATAATAATTCTTATTAAAAAAGGTTAACGTAAATCCACGTTAACCTTTTTGTTTATCTCCTATGTCATCCTGAATGATAGTGAAATAGGGGACATTCCTTTATGACTAAACTTCTAAAGGTGTGTCCCCTTTCCTCTATACTACATAAAAATACATCATCACAAAGTGGCAGAAAGTTCCTGCCAATACAAACAAGTGAAATAGCTCATGAAAACCGAACCAAGGTTTATCTATATTAGGCTTTTTTAAACCATATATTACACCACCTATAGTATACATTATACCACCTAAAAACAACCATACTAATCCTTCAGGTGACATACTTTTTACTAATGGAGACAACACGAACACAGACAACCATCCCATGCCTATATATAACCCGGCACTAACCCATCTTGGTGCATTTATCCAGAATATCTTAATAAAAATACCAATTAAAGTAATTCCCCAAACTATAGATAATAATATGTACCCCATGATATTTTTCAAAACTAACAAGCAAATTGGTGTATATGTTCCAGAAATTAAAACAAAAATCATAATATGGTCAAGTTTTCTCATGACAAGCTTTGCTTTTTTCTTTGAAGCGTCAATAAAATGATATATTGAACTAGTTGAATACAACATGATCATACTTAAGCCAAATATGATGAATGCTATTATGCTCATTGTATTTCCAGACTTTATTGCTACATACAATAGCATTATCATTCCAATTAAACCAAACACCGCTCCACCCAAATGAGTTAAAGCACTTGTAATCTCTTTTTTATCCCTATTGATTCCAACCACCACCATTTCTTTGATATCATAATATTATAACTATAAATATCATATGTCAATGAATTAATTAAGTTAGTTTATTATTACCAAAATGTAAATAAAAATTTCATTTTAAAATTTAAAAGAGCTGACTCATTTATTGAGTCAACTCTAATTCATCTTATTATTCAATATCTATTTTTATTGAATTATTTGGTTTTGAATCTTTAGGTACAGTGATGCAAAGCACTCCATTTTCAAGGTTAGCTTTAATTCCTTCTGATTTTGCTTCTTCTAAGTAAATGCTTCTGCTCATTGAACTATATCGTCTTTCCTTATGAATATAATTTTTCTTTTCTTCGTTGATATTTTCTTCTCTTTTAATTGAAATATTAAGTCTTCCATCATTCATTTCAATATTTACTTCATCCTTATTTACACCAGGTAACTCTGCTTCAATTACATATTGAGTATCACTTTCTTGCACATCAACTTTGAAAGTATCTCTAGCAAGATTTCTTGGAGATGGCCAATTATCATTAAAAAAGTCATCAAGCATGTTGTAGAAGCCACCGAAATTGCCAAAATCTCTGTTCACTAAATTTCTGTTTTTTCTGTTAAATGGTACTAATCCAGACATAATTAACATCTCCTTTATTAATAATTATTTTTTGTTAGCACTCTCGCTTGGTGAGTGCTAACATCTTATGAATATATAATAACACTATAATTATATTTTGTCAAATATTTTTTGAATTATTTATTAAAAAAAATTAATAAAGATTTTAAGGTTCTTTATTAATTCTATAATTATTATTATAATAATACATTAACGCTTATTACTTTTTCTCCAGATTTTAAATTTCTCTGCTTCTCTTATTAGTTCATCCCTAAAGTCAGGATGAGCAATAGATATAATAGATTCAGCTCTCTGCCATGTGGTTAATCCCTTAAGATTAATTTTGCCATACTCAGTAACCAAATAATGTACATTTGCTCTAGTATCAGTTACAATTGACCCTTGATTTAATGTAGGTAAAATTCTCGATTTAATTTTTCCATCTTTGGTTTTAAATGTAGATGAACAGCAGATGAAACTTTTACCTCCCTTGGATAAATAAGCTCCAATTACAAAATCCAGTTGACCTCCGGCCCCGCTTATATGTCTTGTACCTGAAGATTCTGAATTCACTTGACCAAATAAATCTACATCTATTGTATTATTTATAGAAATAAAATTATCTATAGAACTGATTACTCCCACATCATTAGTGTAATCTACAGGAGCAATCATACACTCTTCATTATAGTTTAAATAATCATAAAGCCTTTTCGTTCCTGCTCCAAAAGAATATGTCTGCTTAAACCTATCAATATTCTTGCATGATCCATTTATTTTTCCTGATATAGCTATATCAAAAAAAGCATCACCATACATTTCTGAATGCACTCCTAAATTCTTCAGATCCGACTGAGCTATCAATGAGCCCACAGCACTAGGCATTCCCCCAATCCCCAATTGCAGACATGCCCCGTTAGGAATTTCTTCTACTATTAACTTTGCAACAATCTTATCAACCTCACTAGGTTTTGGAGAAATTAATTCTCCTAGTTCTGGATTATCTCCTTCTACAATCATATCGACATCAGAAATATGTATTGATTCTTCTTTTAACTCCCCTCCAAAGCATATTGGCATATTTTTATTAATTTCAACTATAACAACTTTAGCTTTTTCGCATACAGCTTTCATATGTGCAGCATTAGGTCCAAAATTGAAATATCCTTGTGAATTCATAGGAGATGTTTGAAACATAGCTACATCTAGTGAATCTTTAGAATCTCGATAATACTTGGGTAGTTCTGAAAATTTTATAGGAGCATAAAAAGCAAAGCCTTGCTCTATTGCATTTCTCTCTATGCCAGACATATGCCAACTATTCCAAGTAAAATGTTTTTCGGGTTCTTTTATTTTAAATATTTCTGGAACCTTTAATAATAAGCTTCCTCTAAATTTTATATCCTCAAGTTCCACAAGCCTTTTCGCTAATGCTTTATCCATAGCTTCAGGTGTACAGTTGTTCCACCCAAAATCTATCCAATCAGATGACTTTACAACTTTAACAGCTTCTTCAGCAGTTACAAGCTTTTTGTTGTATTCAGCTATAAACTCCTTCTTGAAATCCTTTTCCAACATCAAGACATTACCCCCTTGATTAATTTTATAGACTTTTGATACCTAAATCCACTACTCTTTTCTATATTATAAAAAATAACGTTAATTAATCAAGTAATAATTACATACTAATGCATCCTTTTCCTTGCTATATCGTTAACATAAATTATCCTATCTTTGTAAATCTAAAATCCAATCCACCCATGCTCTAACTGTTTGTGCTCTTCTTTCATATGTATTTATACTATCAATACCAAACAAATTGTTACTTTGCATAATTTTAGATACTTCTTCTTTAGTTAAAGGCTCATATTTTTCTATGTATTTTCTCATTACATCATTAAAAGTTTTATGTGAAAGAATACATTTTGCAATAGATAAATTCTTATGTTTACCTCTTTTAGACATTATGCTTCTTCCAAGTTTGCTTAATTGAACTGTACCTCTATTTACATTTTCTGCTAATCCTAAATACATTGCTGCCCTAGAATAGTATTGTGCTTGCCTTTTATTAAAAGCATAATTTAAAGATATATCATCAATTGATATTTCATCTATTTCTACCAAAATGCCTAATAAATCAATAACCCTCTCAAAAGTATCTGCTTGTGGAAATGGTATTTTAGGCTCTTCAACAAATTTTACATTATATAAAATATTTAAAATATCGTTAAGTTCAATCTCATCTTCCTGAATAATATAATTTTTTTGTTCTACTAATTCTAATGAATTATAAATATTAGGATCTTTAAATTTATATATAAAAAAACTATATATGTCATTAGAGTATGTTAAAAATACAGGCACAATCACCTTTTTTACTTTCTTTTCCCATAATCTATAAGGATAATATAGTTGACGTATTAAAAAATCTTTAGTTATAGAGTTTTTAGCCTCAACTATCATTAATTTATTAATACTTTCATATCCGCCATCAATTTCACACTGACTATTATTAATTTTAATTTCTTTATAATTATTATCAATACTTTTTATTTTAAATTCAAAAGAAGATGATGACATTCTACCACTTATAGTTTGTACTAATTCTTCGCCAAGAACATCCTGAAGTATATTGGTTACATTAGCACAATTTAAAACAGCAGATTCACTATATAAATTTTTGTAATCTATACTTTGTATCCAACTTGGAAAACTTACCTTTTTGGTTTCTATTTTATTATTATATTTTAAAGGTTCATAAGCATTAAACTTACCAATAATATAACTTCCTCTTGTTATTGGTAATATACTTAAATCATTATCATAGAAAAGATCTGGTAAGTTATCTTCAAAATCAAACTTTGTCATTAGTCTTGCTTCTTTAAATTCATTTATTTGTTTAGAAGTAATATTAAAATAACCTGTTTTATTAACTTCTTTCAAAACATTATATTTATCAAAGATTTTTCCCCATTCAACATCAACAATTCTATTGTAATTTGTTTTTGTTCTTCTTTTTCTAACACCCATGATTATCCCCCAAGATATTAATAATTTCTAATTAAAACTTCATTAATTTCTCCTCTTTTGTGTGCATCGGCATTAATATTTCTTGTTGCACTTACAATTTCAATTTTAAAATCCTTATTTTCATTATACAAATCTATGATAAAATCAGTTGCTGAATTAGAAAGCAAAAATTTGACCCCTTTATTATTTAACTTATCACATAACTTTTTTAATCTAATTTGATCACTTTTATTAAATCCATCAAGAGTATAACCTGTAAATGAAGAACTGTCAGATACGGGGTCATATGGTGGGTCAAAGTAAACATAGGAACCCTTTCTGATTCCTTTTAATGCCTCTTCAAAATCACAATTTAAAAACTTAATTTTTGCTTGATTAAGATATTTACTTACTGCTTTTAATGTAATTTCATTTACTATATTAGGATTTTTATAATTACCAAATGGCACATTAAACTCACCAGATTTATTGACTCTAAATAATCCATTAAAACAAGTTTTATTTAAATATATAATTCTTGAAGCTCTTTCTATATTTGATAGCTCTTTATATTTTTCTGTCCTATCTAATGCTCTTAATTCATAAAAATAATCTTTATTATTCTTATGTTTTTTTAAATCCTCTATTAGTTCATCAACATCTTCTTTAATTACTTCATATAAATTTATTAAATCAGTATTTGTATCATTTACAATAGCCTTTTTAGGTTGCAAATTAAATAATACAGCCCCACCTCCCAAAAAAGGCTCATAATAGGATTTAATTTCATTGAGATTTGGTATATATTTTTCTATTTCAGGCAATAACTGTCTTTTTCCTCCTGCCCATTTTAAAACAGGTTGTACTAATTTATTTCGATTTTTCAAATTGAATCCCCCTAAGTGTATCAATCAATTTAATAATTTACATGTACTTATATATGATATTTAAATTAATTATATTAATTATTATAATTCAAATTTTATATAATAACAATTAGTAATTATTTTACAAATACAAATATATATTCATGAGCTAAAAGTAAAAATGGATAGTATCTTTTTGTCCAGATTTTTGATGAATTACAATTATGTTGTTCCTTAATTATTATTTCTTTTGATTTAAATCCCACATTCAAAAAGCACTCCATCACCTTAAATCCTAAAGGAATAATATTACCATCCTTACGAATATCACCCATCATTATAGCACAAAACTTTCTATTTTTTAACACCCTAAAGGATTCACTAGCAACCCTGTTCATCTCAAAAACAAACTCTTGATTATTTAAAAGTGAAATGTCTTGTACTATATCATTACTATACTTGATTATATTTGCATATGGAGGATGTGTACATATAAAATCTATACTCTCATCTTTAATAAAACTTAAATTTCTTGCATCACATTTTCTTGTATGAATTTTAATATCCTCATTATATGTAAAATTTAAATTTGCTCTAGTTATTAATAGTGATGTAGTATTTATATCAGTTCCAATAGCATTACGACCTAACAATTTTGCTTCAACTAACGTTGTCCCACTACCTACAAATTGATCAAGAATCCAATCATTAGGCTGACTATAACGTAAAATTAAATTCCTAGGTATATATGGCGACCAATTCCCACGGTATTTACCAGAATGAGTAGCCCAACTACCTCTTTCTTGAAAAGACCAAACCGATGTTCTTTCAAGAGTAAAATTATTTGGTTGTAATTTTATTGAAATTACCTCCCCATGAATATATATTGTTACAGATCGAGAACATTTGTTCTATGATTAAATATAACCAAAAAAATTATTATTGTCAATAACTTATTGTAAATTTTTTGATTTAAAAACACTTATATTTTTAAAAAAGAGTAAACTCTAAAAAAAAGTTAGTTTTCCATGTTTTGTTGCACCTTTGTCTGTATTTGATGCTCCAATCAACTTGCACGCGTATCCTATTCTCATAATCCACCTAAATTCCCCTTTTTTGTAAACTAACCTACTTACTCAATTATGAGAGGGCAGTAATTTATTATGTGTTAATGCACAAATTTTTATAATATGTTACTGGTTAAATCAAGGCATTATGTTCATTACCCTCCACGCACCTTGTTTCTGAATTTAATCTTTTATAAGTTCTAGATGAGGAAGTACGATTAACGTTTCAAAGTTTAAATCTTCTTGCTTCCAGAATAATAAATGATTTACCCTAGCTTTAAATGGCCTATATCCTTTGTTTATATATTTCTTCATTTCTTCTTTAAACTTTCCAGAAAAAACAAGAATTCTACTTCCATCTTTATCCAAACAACCAATTTCATCAAAAGCCATAATATCTCCACTATTCAATGATTCAATAATTTTTTTTGTTTTATAAAAATGAGAAAGATATACATCCTTATAACTTAATTGAAGCACAATGAGCTGTGAAGGCAAATACAAATTATTATCATATTCATATTTAAAGCTACTAAAAACCCTATCTAAAATTCCTACTTTTCTTTCAAGATAATCACCATTATAGTGAATGGTTAATGTCTTTCTTGCTCTAGTCATTCCAACATAAAGCTGTCTCTTCGCTTCCTCCGAGTTAAGAATTAAATCCTTCAGTACAATAACAACATGATCAAATTCACGTCCTTTTGCTTTATGAATTGTAGATACTGTTATACTTTCCTCATGTTTATAAAAGTCCTCTTCTAAAGACTCCTTAATAAATAGCATGAAATCTGTTTTATACTTATGTTCTCCTGTTGTTTCTTCAAAATCTGAAATTATTTGTTTCAAGAGGAGAAGGTTTTCACTTTTTACAAACTTGTTATATGTTATAGCCTTTGCATTTTCCCATACTTCTTTATTAATTATAGGACCTTTACTATCTAGCTTTAATTCTTTTATGAAACTTCTTACCTCTAAAAGATTTTTTAGTTCACACTTATCTCCTCTTTGTATCATTCCAACCTTTACGTGGTTTTTATCAAGCAATGAAAATATTTGAAGCGCTTCATCATTTGTCCTTGTAAGAATGCATGTTGAACCATATATTCCTTTATTTAATAGCTTATTTACAACTGGAACAATTAAATTATTATCTTTATATTGAACTATTGTGACACTTCCCTTTTCCTTTGATACAGAAGAAATTGGGATTTTCTTAAGTCGATTTTCTAAAGAATTCACAAAATCATTGCTAAATTCCACAATAGATTTGCTACTTCTGTAGTTATCCACAAGCTCATACATTTTTGAATTTTCCATACTTAAAAAGTTGCTCATATATTTTGAATCTGAACCCCTGAAGGAATAAATATTTTGATCATCATCCCCAACAGCTATTACTCTCATGTCCTCGTTTCTTGAAATGAGGGATTTAACCAACCTATACTCATTTACATCCATATCTTGTGCTTCATCTATTACAAGTACCATTCTTGTAATTTTAGAAGATTCTACTTCACCACTTTCAATAGCCGAAGCAGCACGACTTATAATATCTGTTGATTTTTCTACATTTCCAACCTGACCTAACAAATCAAAACAATAGGAGTGAAATGTCTTAATTTCAACAAAATTAGCAGCATTACCTATAAGACTTATGAGCCTTTTTTTAAACTCTGTTGCTGCTGCTCTTGAAAAAGTAATCATGAGAAGTTGTTCATGCTTTATGTCTTCCATAAGTAGTAATGAAGCAAGCTTATGTACTAATATTCGTGTCTTTCCACTTCCAGGTCCTGCAGCCACAACTATATACTTAGTATCCTTATCATTAATAATACCTAATTGAGCTGGCGATAGCTGTCCAAAAAGCTGCCTAAACTTTTCCGGTGTAATGTTTTTTTGTATTTCATCACCTTTTGGTCCCTTAAAATATTTCCTTAAAAATGAGCTGTATTCTAGACGAAAATAGTCATCTACAAACTTAAGTGCAGCTTTGTAATCCTCCATCATCTTTTTCGCATACTCACCAACTATATGTATCATTTCTGTTTTTTGCTTGTAATAATTTTTAAGGTCTCTATAATCATCTAATTTGTATCTAATTTTATTGTCCTTTACAAGTCTTTCAATACTAAAGGCATTATAACTTACTAGAAAACCTCCTTCTAGCTTTAAGGCTCCTATTTTAGAAAGATAATAAAGGGAATCTTCAATTTGCCACGGACTAGCATTTATATTCATAAGTTGCATTCTATGATTATATTCTTCCATAAGTTGAAGTACAGAGAATTCAACTATAGAATCTTTATTTATATTAATTTCATCAAGATACTTTATTACAAATTCTGCTATGCTCCATCTTTTCCCTAATTCCTCCAAAACCTTGTCATTGTCCTCTAAAAGCATTATCTTTACATAATCCTTTGAATTTTTAGAGTTTTCTCTTTTTATTAAATTTTTAATTGCCCAGAAATTTAATATTATTTTGATTTTTTCTATATTAGATTTTTTTATCCCGTTTTCATCAGCAAGTTCATTTAGTTCCTTAATATTTTTAATTGTAGATACTTGGGATATTTGTGAAAGTACAAAACGTTCTAACTCAATATAACCTCCAAGAACATTTAATGCTTTATTTCCAAAGCCACTTTCCTCTACATATGCCACTAAATCCTTTGCATCAGATAAAATTCCTTCTTGTCTCATAAGCTGTATTAGGTGCAAAACTTGTTTTTTTTCAATGCCTAATATATCTGAAATATAGTCAACTCTAGACTCTGCTCCCTGATCAGTAGCATTTCTCCGGCTTCTCGCTGAAATAAGACTTTTTATAATTCTTACTGCTTGTTCTTTTTCTGTCTCCGTAAAAAGTCTTGAAATGCGAATTTTCTCTGCAGCCTCCATGGAGGTTTTAGCCAATATGCTATCAGCATATACCCTAGGCATATTTTGCCCACGCTTAATATACCCTGCATTCTCCAAGGCTTGAAGTGCTGTTTTAACTCTAGTTTCAATATCATTTACTCCGTCATCC
>JAQVWY010000045.1 GCA_028709465.1 Tissierellia bacterium
CTGTAATTGGTGTGATTTTTGATGGAACAGGGTTAGGAATAGATGAAACCATATGGGGTGGAGAATTTTTTGTTGGTACAAGAAAGCATTTTAAACGGGCAGGACATCTTAAATATGTAACATTACAAGGAGGAGAGCAAGCAATAAAAGAACCATGGAGAATTGCCCTAAGTTATTTACATGCAATGGATTATAATATAAATCAAGTGTTAAAAGGAATAGATGAAGAAGAAATCCATATGGTAAATCAAGCCTTAGATAAAAATATAAACTGTTTTAAAACATCTAGCATGGGAAGGTTTTTTGATTGTGTATCATCTTTACTTAACTTATGTCATAAAATTACTTATGATGGACAGGCAGCTATTGAATTGGAGAATATATTAAATCCTTCTATTAAAGAAGGATATGAATATTTAATTATAGATAAAGATGATATATATGAAATTGATTATATCAATATTTTATTGGGCCTTTTAAATGATATAAAAAAGAAAATTCAAACTCCTGTTATTTCATCTAAATTCCACAATACAATTGGTAATGCAACAGTAGAATTAGTTTGTAAAATAAGTAAAAGGTATGAAATAAAACAAGTTGTTCTTAGCGGGGGAGTTTTTCAGAATGATTATTTGTTATTATATGTATCAAAGAAACTAAAGGAGAGAGGTTTTTCTGTGTATTATAATCAGCAAATTCCTATTAACGATAGTGGTATTTCGGTAGGACAATTAGCTATAGCTGATTCAATAGAAGGGAAGGGGTAGAATGTGTATAGCAGTTCCTGGTCAAATTATTGATATCTCTAATAAAGAGGCCACAGTAAATATAATGGATGTAGAAACAATAGTTAACATACAATTAATTAGTGAGCCAAAGGTTGGAGAGTATGTATTAGTACATGCAGGCTGTGCAATTGAGAAGTTGGATAAAGTATACTTTAATGATTTATCTAATATTTTTAAAGTATTTTTTGATAAGGGTGTAAGTATAGATGAATAAAGAATTAATTCGACATTTAATTAAAGAAATAAACATAATGGCTAGTAAAGAAATTAAAATCATGGAGGTATGTGGCACCCATACACAGATGATATCTAAATTAGGAATTAGGTCGGTATTATCTCCTAACATAAAACTACTTTCAGGCCCTGGGTGTCCAGTTTGTGTAACCGAGGAGAAATATATTGATACAGCAATCGAAATGTTAAATAATTATGATGTTACTATTGCTACCTTTGGAGACTTATTGAGAGTAAAAGGAACCAAAAATTGTTTGTTGGATAAAAAAAGTAGGGGAAAGAATGTAATAATCGTTCATTCTCCTTTGGATTTAATAAATATAGCTAAAGATGATAAAAAGAGAAAAATTATATTTCTTGGGGTGGGATTTGAGACGACTGCACCAATTATTGCCTTAACTATTAGAACGGCTTTTGAAAAAGAAATTAATAATTTATTTTTTCTTACATCTATTAAACTAATGAGTCCAATTTTACATTACATATTAAAGCAACCAGAAAATCAAATACAGGGATTAATTTGCCCGGGACATGTAGCTTCTATAAAAGGGGCTAGTTACTTTGAATTTATAGCAGAAGATTATAATATCCCAGCAGCTGTATGTGGATTTGAAGCTCTGGATATTTTAGGAGGTATTCATTATTTGGTAAAACAGATTATTGATAATGAAAATAAAAGCTTTAAAAACTTGTATAAAAGATGTGTGAGGACTCAAGGAAACCCTATCGCTAACCATTTAATTGAAGAGGTATTTCAAATTTCCCACGGAGTATGGAGAGGTATTGGTAAGGTAGAGAACTCTTTTTTAACAATTAAGAAAAAGTATAGGAATTTTGATGCAGATAATAACTTTGAAGTGAAAATTGAAAGTCAAAGACATATAAGTAAATGTGCATGTAGTGATATTTTGTTAGGAAATAAAACACCGAGAGAATGTGAACTTTTTGATAGGGTATGTAATCCTTTTAGTCCTTATGGACCTTGTATGGTGTCTACAGAAGGAGCTTGTGCTATTGCTTATAAGTATTGGGAGGAAATGTATAATGGGTAATAGTATTAAATTAACACATGGTAATGGAGGTAAGGATACAAGTATATTAATTAAGGAAATTTTTCAAAAACATTTTAATAATAACCTATTGATAAACTCTCTGGATGCTGCAATATTTGAGGTGGGTCAAGGTAAGCTGGCTTTTACAACAGATTCATTTGTAGTAAAGCCTCTATTCTTTTCAGGTGGAGATATTGGTAAATTAGCTGTTTGTGGAACTATAAATGATTTAGTTGTATCAGGGGCCATGCCACTTTATATTAGTTGTGGATTTATTATTGAAGAGGGATTTAGTATTGATTTACTGGAAAATATAGTTGCATCAATGGGTGAAATGTGTAAAGAAACTGGAGTTAAAATTATCACTGGAGATACAAAGGTAGTAGAAAAGGGATCAGTGGATGGGTTGTTTATTAATACTTCAGGGATTGGTCTGATTATCAAGGGATATGAGCAAAAACCAATTAAAGAAGGAGATAAAGTGATTGTCACTGGAGGAATAGGGGAGCATGGTACAACTATAGCTATCCAGAGATATGAAATGAAAGTCAAAGGATATTTCAAGAGTGATTGTATGCCGCTAAATAAGGTAATTAAAAAACTTGGAAAGTATGCAATTAAAATTAAATTAATGAAGGATCCAACAAGAGGAGGGCTAGCAACGGCATTAAATGAAATTGCAGAATTTTCTGGAATGGGAATTCATTTGTTAGAGGAACAGATACCGGTAAAAAAAGAAGTTATTTCTGTTAATCAACTTATTGGGTTAGACCCTCTTTATTTAGCATGTGAGGGACGTATGATATTAGTTGTTGATCAAATGGAATGTGAAAAAGTATTAAAAGAGATTAGACAATGTGAAGAATGTGAAGATGCAGCAATAATCGGGAGTATTGTTAACAGTGGTACTCAATCTATAGTATTTATGGAAACATTTATTGGAGGAAAAAGAATAATAGGACCATTAGATGGACCTATGTTGCCAAGAATCTGCTAATATTTTTATAAGCAATCAAATAAAAGGATTGCTTTTTTGATTTCCAAGTGATAAACTATTCACATCCCCCCATGGGGGATGTGAAAGGAGTTATTGCTACTATGAAATACACAAGTAAACATGAACATAAACATCAAGATACTAAAAAAATAATAGACAGGATGTCCAGAGCAATCGGACATATGGAATCAATTAAAAGGATGGTTCAAGATGGAAGAGACTGTAGCGAAATTTTAATTCAGCTTTCTGCAGTACGATCTGCAATAAACAACGTTGGTAAAATTATTTTACAAGATCATATAAATAATTGTGTAGTTGATGCAGTAGAAACAGGAGATAAAAAGGTTCTTGAAGATTTAAATAGTGCAATTGATAAATTTTTAAAGTAAATATAAGTAATTGGTGAATGTTAGTGGAACAAATAAATCAATTAATAATTTTAATGAAAGAAGTAGAATTTAAGTGAAAATTAATGAAAAATCAAAGAAGATATTAAATCTTGCTATTCCAGCAACAGTGGAAAATATTTTACAAGCTATGGTGGGATTTGTCGATGCATTGATGATTTCTCGTATTGGTCTAATTGCTGTAACTGCTGTAGGTATATCAAATAACATATTAGCAGTGTATTTAGCGGTTTTTATAGCTTTGGGAGTTGGCACATCATCATTGATTTCAAGATGTTTAGGTAGTGGAAGAGTTGAGGATGCTAAAAAAATTGCAATTCAATCAATTGGAGTGTCTGTTATTATAGGATTTATTTTTGGATTTATTACTTTATCGTTTGGAAAACAAATTTTAGGGGTAATGGGAGCAGACAGTGATGTATTAGAAACTGCAGGTTCTTTTTTCTATATAGTTGGAAGTACATCAGTTTTTATTTCTTTATTAACTGTTATGGGCAGTATTTTAAGAGCTACTGGAGATACTAAATCACCTATGCTTGTAAATACCGTTGTTAATATTTTAAACGTTATAATAGACTATATTTTAATATTTGGCTTTGCCCCCATACCTGCAATGGGAGTAGTAGGTACTGCAATAGGTACAGTCATAGCAAGAATATTAGGAAGTATCTTTATGTATTCAAAGATACAAAAAACTAATATAGCTTTCAATTTTAGTGAAATATTTAAAAAATACAATTATAAAGAGCTTATTATATTGTCAATACCAGCTGCATTAGAGCGATTAGTTATGAGACTTGGCCAGGTTGTTTATTTCGGGTTGATTGTATCTATTGGTGTCAAAACATATGCAGCTCACACAATTGCGGGAAACATTGAAAGTTTTACATATATGCCTGGATACGGTTTGACAACTGCAGTATCTGTCTTGGTAGGCAATAGTTTTGGTTTAGGGAATAAAAAAGAAGCATATGAATATGGTACACTTGCTGTAAAAATTGGTGCAATCATTATGGCAATCAGTGGAATAATTTTGTATTTTGGAAGCCCTTGGTTTTCAACTTGGTTCACACAGGATTCCGAAGCCATAGGAAAAATCGTAACTGCTTTGCGTATTGATACTTTTGCCCAAATCCCATTAGCTGTAAGTCTTATTTTTGCTGGAGCATTACAAGGTCTGGGCGACACTAAAACTCCTCTCTACAGTACTGCTATTGGTATGTGGGGTATAAGGGTTTTAGGTGTTTATATATTAGGTTTAAAATTTAAAATGGATATTGCTGGAATATGGCTTTCTATATTTATAGATTTAACTATTCGTGCAATCTTTTTGACTTTTAGATTCAGATGTAAAACTATAGGAAATAATGGGGTTTGTAATGAATGCCTTGGGGTAGAAAAAAGAAACTCTTAAGGACAAGGGGAAAAATTATAGTATGTATTAATAATTATAAGGAGGTGTTTATGTTTGAGTATTAGAAATATTGCTCAAGGTGGTTTATTAATTTGTCTTAGTGCTATTCTTCAATTGCTACCTACAACCTTTGGAGAAATATTTATTATTGCAACAATTTTAAGTGCAATCCCCATATACATTTTGTCAAGGATAAGCCCAAAGGTTGGATTAATAGGATATATTATTGCAGGTATATGTATCTTTTTCTTTAATGTGCATGAAGGTTTATTTTTTTTATTTACCAATGGACTTGTGGGTGTATCTTTAGGAACCTTTAATTATATATTGGAATCAAAATTGTTAATATCCTTATTTAGTGGGATTGTTTTAACATTATCCCTTAGTATAGTAAATTTTATTATAGGAATTCCTGTGTTAGGAATTAATCTTCCAGGGAAATTATTAACTCAAATAAGTATTTTAATGGTTTTTTCCATTGTATATAGTTTTGTATATTTATACTTGGCAAACTTTATATATAATTTTCTAAAAAAACGGTATCCTTTTAAATAACCTCAATTCTGAGAGTAGTCCCAGAATTGAGGTTATTTCGTTGAGTTATTAAATTTATTTTATTGAATTATTTTATAATTTCAAAAACAATTCCTTGGTTAAAATCAGTTACATTGGCAGAACCATAAACACCTAAATATAGTTTCGATTGTGTGAGATTTGTTCCTAAGCTAACGTAATAATAAGATATTCCAAGTCCGAAATTGTAATTTGTTTCAATAACACTAAAATCATTTAGTCTGCAATCTGTTCTAAATTTAGTGTAAGCTAAAACACCTCTTGTGGGAGCTCCTTCACTTCTGGTAAAATCGGTAAAGACAACGCATCCTTTTAAATCGGGAATTTCATTTCCCATATAAACTTGAACTCCTGTAATTGCTGAACCGTTAAATTTATCAGGCCTGGTATCCATATGATAATAACAAGTTAGAGGATGTATTCGATTAATTGAAGTACGTACTGCTTCATTGAAATATGAAATGGTTTCTTCAACTAATGAAGAATTTGAAGAACAATTACGTATAATTGTAGTTGGTAAATCACCTTCCCATCCTCTCCAGCCTAAATTAATTAAATTCTTCTGATCATGTTCGTGATTTTGTAAAAAAGTTTGAATAATTTCAGTTACAGGTATTGGTTTATAATAAATAAATGAAAATATGGATTCTACCAAATCCTGGCCAACATTGCCCACATATTTAATATATTGATTATAATATTTTTGAAATGATATACCTGGAATATTGCGAACTCCTTTGGCAATTACTGTAAGCATTTCCTGTATAGATTCAGGAAGTTCATTAAATCGTGTAATTGCAGGTGGATTATCAATAAAATTATTATTGTTTACATCAATTTCAATTATTTTACCTGCAATTTCCATAATATCCTGACTTAAATTAAAAGGATCATAACCAGATCCTCCATCACCAGTTGTTAATAAAAGTTTTCCTGTTTCCGGTGAAAAGTTCAAGCTGTTGATACCATTATGATTTAAAAATGGTCTTCTTAAGTTTAACAATGTACGCCGTTTTTTAGATTGACTATTGGGTTGTAAAATCCATTCTTCAACTGTATCAATATGATCATATTTATTTTCTCTATTAAGCCATTTAAGATTTAAAGTGTTGAAATTACATGGATCAGGCATAAAAGACTCTGAAAGAGCACCTGGACCTTGTGTTCCTTCTAATGAATAATGTAGATAAAAAAGACCGTTGAAATAAAAATTAGGATGAAAAGATAATCCCAATAGTCCCCTTTCATCATATCCCCCATTGGAACCTAATTTAATAATTTGGTGGCGAATATCTAAAAAATAATTTATAATTCCATCTTTAATATAAAAGATCTCACCTACTTGTGTTGCAATAAATAAACTTTCTATTGAATCACCTGGAAGTTTAGCTGTTTTTATAACAGTTGGTAAATTTATATTGCTAACAATAGGACGTAAACTTACTTTAACCTTTTTCAATGTATTTAACACTCCTTTTTATTATTTTCCTTATAAATATATGTTTTGAAATATTTATTAGTACCATGGTTCATAGCTATTATAAGTATTATTAAAATGATTGAATTAAGTATGAGAATAGTTATATAGTATTTAATAAGAAATATGATCAAAGAAGCTTTAGCCGCATGTGAAGGTGCAAGAATGTTTATTATCAATATAAAAGTTAAAGCGGTATTAAACAATTTTTATATTGAATTATCATTAGATTACAATTATAATTATAACATTATTGTTTATAGAAAGGATTAATTAAATGAGCAATTATAAAATAAATACAAAATGCGTACAGTCTGGTTACACACCAGGAAACGGAGAACCACGTCAGGTTCCAATTATCCAAAGTACAACCTTCAAATACGATACAAGTGAAGATATGGGAAAGTTATTTGATTTGGAAGCGACCGGTTATTTTTATACAAGACTTCAAAATCCAACAAATGATTATGTAGCAGCCAAAATTGCTGATATGGAAGGCGGTACTGCTGCCATGTTGACTTCGTCTGGTCAGGCTGCTAATTTCTATGCATTATTTAATATATGTAATTGTGGTGACCACATTGTTTCTTCATCAACTATTTATGGAGGTACTTTTAACTTAATTTCTGTGACCATGGCCAAAATGGGTATTACTGCAACTTTTGTTTCACCTGATTGTACGGAAGAAGAGTTAACTGCAGCTTTCCAGCCTAATACAAAAGCGGTTTTTGGAGAAACTATTGCTAATCCAGCGCTAACAGTATTAGATATAGAGAAGTTTGCTAAAATTGCCCATGCACACGGTGTTCCGTTAATTGTTGATAATACTTTTGCTACACCAATCAACTGTCGTCCATTTGAATGGGGTGCTGATATAGTTACACATTCCACTACTAAATATATGGACGGTCATGGTGCTGCAGTAGGGGGAGCAATTGTTGATTCTGGAAAATTTGACTGGATGGCTAATGCTGATAAATTTCCTGGTCTTTGTACTCCTGATGAAAGTTATCATGGGATTACATATGCTGAAAAATTTGGCAAAGAAGGAGCCTTTATTACTAAATGCACAGCCCAACTTATGCGTGACCTTGGTTCTGTTCAATCACCTCAACATGCATTCATATTAAATCTTGGACTTGAAAGCCTTCATCTACGTATGCAGCGTCATTGTGAGAATGGTCAAGCAGTTGCAGAATTTCTTCATAATCACCCAAAAATTGATTATGTTAAATACTGCGGTTTGCCTAGTGACAAATACTATAATGCAGCACAGAAGTATTTACCAAAAGGTTCCTGTGGTGTAGTTTCTTTTGGTTTAAAAGGTGGACGTAAAGCAGCAGAAGTTTTTATGAAAAATCTTAAGCTAGCTGCTATTGAAACTCATGTGGCGGATGCTCGTACTTGCTGTTTAAATCCTGCAACTAGCACACACCGTCAGATGACTGATGAACAGTTGAAAGAAGCTGGAGTTCCAGCAGAATTAATACGCATTAGCTGTGGCATTGAAGACAAAGAAGATTTAATATTTGATATTTCACAGGCACTTGATTGCATTCAATAGTATTTATGGAAGAATTCCTTTAATACTTGACCACATAAACTAACATCATAAAAGTTTATCCCCATACCTTAAAGACTGACTATTATGTATCAAATTAGAGCATAGAAAGTAGGACAGCAAGATTGATTTCGCTGTCCTACTTTAAAATCATATATGCGTTAAAAAACTAGTGATCTTCTTCAGCCTCTGCAATTTCTTTTGTTTTATGAACAGTACCGTGAGGGTGCTGAGGAGGAGCATAAATTGAATATAATTTAATTGGAACATTACCTGTATTGATTAAATTGTGCCACTTTCCTGCGGGAATAACAAAGGCGAAGTCATCATAAACATTTTCTTGGAAATTCAATTTATCGCGGCTATCTCCCATTTTTACAATTCCCTGACCTTCTTCAATTCTTATGAACTGATCAACATCATGATGTATTTCTAATCCTATATCTTCCCCAATATCTATACTCATCAATGTTAATTGAAGGTGGTCTCCTGTCCATAATGCTGTTCTAAAATTATCGTTTTGTTTTGATGCTTTGTCAATATTAACAACAAATGGTTCAGGACCATAATCCTTCAATTCAATAAATCCTTTTTCTGTTGGATACTGCAAATATCTGAACCTAGGATCATATTGAATGGGGTAACTATTCATATATCTAGAGTTTTGCATTTGCGGATTATAGTAAAGACATGGATTCATTCTTTGCATATTATACATCATATTATTGTTAAACATTGGCATATTATTATTGTTTATGCATGGTTTTCTATAATAATAATTATACATTTTTCCATCCTTTCTTATTTTGTTATTTCTATATAATATGCTGTAAGAGTTAATAAAGTGATTATGCCCATCATATTTACATTATTTGAAGGGGGGATAATAATTTTTATGTTTGAATTTGAAAGAAAAATGGTATAATGGTAATTATAGAAAAAGTATCGGGGGACTTATGGATAATAACTTTAATTGTAATGATGATAATATTAGTAAAAGATTTGAAGCAATATTAGAAGCAATACCATCAGCTGTAGTTGTTGTAAATGCCAATGATGGAAAGCTTGTTTATATAAACAAACGTGCATTAGAGCTTTATGGCAAAAATTACGTGGGTTACAAAATAGAATCGCATATAAGTATGTTAAATGTAATTAAATTTGACGGAACTCCATATCCTATTGAAGAAATGCCAGCACTTCAAGCTCTAAAATATGGACGAGCTATTAGAAATAAAGCAATGATATTTGAAAGAATAGATGGATATAAAATTCCAGTTAATGTTAGCGCTACTCCTATAATAAATGCTGAAGGCAAAGTTACTGAAGTAGTAATAATATTTGAAGATATGACAGAGCGTAAGGCAGAAGAAGATATGCTAAATTCTATGAAGTCAAATTTGGAACAAGAAGTATTTGCTCTTAATAAACTACACAATATATATACAAAGATAAATCAACAAAAGGATCTAAAAACAATGTGTAGCGAAATTCTTACGGCAGCAATAGATTTAAGCCATGCTGATATGGGAAACATTCAGCTATTAAATGATAATGAATTAGATATTTATGTGTATTTTGGATTTGATGAATCATTATTAAATTATTTTAAAAAATCAATAAAAGGCATTAACTCTTGGGAAACAGCATTAGAAGAAAAATTTAGAGTGTGTGTTGAAGATGTAAGTCAAAGTACTTTATTTGCTGGGTCGCATGATTTAAATGTTCTTGCAAATGTAGGAGTGAAGTCTGTACAATCAACACCGTTAATTACTAGTACTGGTAAGTTATTGGGAATATTATCTACACATTATAAAGAAAATCATAAATTTGAAGACAGAGAAATAAGAATGCTTGATATGTTAGCACATCAGGCAGCTAATTTAATCGAAAGAACTCAAGTTTTTGAAATATTAGAACGAAGTGAAAAAAAATCTAAAGCATTAGTTAATAAATTGTATCAATCAATTATGCTTGTAAATAATATATTAAATAATCTTGAGTTAGGTTTTGCTAGATTTACGTATCCAAATTTAAAATTAATTACTATAAATAATAAAGGGTATGATTTATTAAAAAAAATAAAGCCAAATATAGGATCAAAGATAAAAATTAAAGGCAGCAATTTGTTTGAGTATTTTTATAACATCAGTAACATAAGAGAAAAGTATTGTGATACTATTGAAAGGAACAAGAGCAATTTTATTGAATTACGAAAGCTTTATATAGATGGGGAAGAAAGGTATTACAAATTTATACATCAACTTATGTCTGATATAAATAAGGAAATCTTTGAAGTTGTTGTTTTAATCATTGACGTAACTAAAGAAGAAAAATCAAGAAATTTTTTGAAAGATGCAATTAAAACTCAAGATGAATTATATGCTAATGTATCACATGAATTAAAAACTCCCATAAATGTAATTTTTTCTGCTAATCAAATGATGGACATGTATTTAAATAGTGATTATTTTAATAAGGAAAAATTTTGTTCATATAATAAAAGCATTAAGCAAAATTGCTACAGACTTATAAAACTAATAAACAACATTGTTGATTTATCTAAAAGTAATTCAGGGTTTTTAAAGCCAAATTTAAAAAATGTAAATATTGTTGAAATTGTTGAAAATATAGTTCAATCAGTGTCTGATTATGTAAAAACAAAACAGTTAAAAATATTATTTGATACAGATATTGAAGAAAAAATTATGGCCTGCGATGTTGCTATGGTTGAGCGAATATTATTGAATTTAATTTCAAATGCAATTAAGTATTCTAATGCTGGGAGTATTATAATGATTAATTTATTTGATAAAACAGAAAATATAGAAATTGATGTAATTGATACAGGCGCTGGAATCGAAAAGAAACATTTAGATAAATTGTTTAAAAAATATTATCAAACAGACAAAACATTTTCTAGGAATGCAGAGGGTAGTGGTATAGGTTTATCACTTGTAAAGTCTATAGTTGAAATATTGGGAGGGACTATAAGTGTTGAAAGTGAAATTGGCAAAGGAAGCACATTTAAAGTTTTATTACCAGTAAAAATTATACATGAAATAAATGAAGAATATAAAAGTAATTATAATAATAAAATTGAAATGCTGAATATAGAATTTTCAGATATATATGAATAGATAATTATGATTGTTACGAGAAAAATTATTTGGGAGGAGAAATGAACAATATTTTATTAGCTTTTGGTTTAACTCTTTTTGCAGGACTATCTACAGGTATTGGAAGTGCCTTAGCATTTTTTACAAAAAAAACAAATACGAAGTTTTTATCTGTGAGCCTTGGTTTTTCAGCCGGTGTAATGATTTACGTTTCAATGATTGAGATATTTTATAAATCAAAGGAAACTCTTATTGCGGAACTTGGTTTAAAAACTGGCTCATGGTTAACAGTAGCATCATTTTTTGGCGGCATGTTTCTTATAGCAATTATTGACAAGCTTGTTCCAAGTACAGAGAATCCCCATGAAATGTATAAGGTTGAAAATATAGGTGATTCAAAAGTTCAATCTGATGAGA
Organism: Tissierellia bacterium; assembly: GCA_028709465.1. Taxonomy (GTDB): domain Bacteria; phylum Bacillota; class Clostridia; order Tissierellales; family Sedimentibacteraceae; genus Sedimentibacter. The sequence goes on from JAQVWY010000045.1 coordinate 12,040, forward strand.
ATAAACTTTTGAGGATGGGGAAATTTACTGCATTGGCTATTGGAATACATAACTTTCCAGAAGGTTTGGCAACTTTTATATCTGCCTTGCAAGATCCAGCTATAGCAATCCCAATTACTGTTGCAATAGCTATTCATAACATACCTGAAGGTATTGCAGTTTCAGTTCCTGTTTACTATGCAACTGGAAACAGAAAAAAAGCATTCTTGTATTCTTTTGCTTCAGGACTTTCAGAGCCAATTGGAGCATTGATTGGTTACTTGATTTTAATGCCATTTATAAACAATATTTTATTTGGTATTGTTTTTGGAGCAGTAGCAGGAATAATGATATATATATCACTGGATGAATTGCTTCCTTCTGCACATGAATACGGAGAACATCATCTTGCAATTTATGGTCTTGTAAGCGGTATGGGTGTAATGGCAATAAGTTTATTACTATTTATTTAAATTATTAAACCAGATGACATACTTGCCATCTGGTTTAATAATATTAGTATTTAATAAATTTTGAACCCATTACTCCGCAGATACTACATTTATCAGGAACAGATTTTTCAATATTTCCGCATACTGGACATAAATAATAAAATGCTTCTTCAGTTTCGTCTAAATTTTCTAAAGCTTCTTTATAAAGTTTTGCATGCACTTCTTCTGCTTTCATTGCAAAAGTAAATATATTAACAGCAGCTTTGTTTCCTTCAGCTTCTGCATCCTTAATGAATTCAGGATACATGCTTTCAAATTCATAAGTTTCTCCTGCAACTGCATCTTTGAGATTATCTGCTGTAGTACCAATTTTGCCAGCTACCTCAAATTCTTTAAGTGCATGAAGTGTTTCAGCATCAGATGCAGCCCTAAACAGCTTTGCAGCATTTAATTTGCCATCCTTTTCAGCTTTTTTAGCATAAGCTGTATATTTTCTGTTTGCTTGAGATTCACCAGCAAATGCATCCATTAAATTTTTAAGTGTTTTTTCATTTTCCATATTATTTTACCTCCAATATTTTTATAGTATATTATTTAATATATTTTATTAGCGCTTTGCTACATACTTACTATTAATATTTACCCAATAATTCGTTTTATAAACATTTATTATGAAAAAATTACTATAAAAATAATTTTGGTTTGTTTTGAAATATGTTATTCATTATGTTATAATTTTACGGATATCAACTAGGGGGCTAATATGAATCTAGAATTCAATATAGATAGCAAAAAGTTTTTAAACTATTATAAAAAACAATATTTGAATAATCCCTTGAAGCGTGATTCATTATCCAGCTTGTTGAAAGGATTGATTTATAATAAATCAGAAATGTGTAAATCAGTGGATTTAGAACCTGTTGCAGTTGTTGATAAGGGAAAAATTGTTATGATTTGTTTATTAGCATATGCTCATAGAATGCCAGATTATATTCAAATTGGTTTTTTTGAATCAGAAGAATTAAATATGGAGGCTTTTGAACTAATATTAAATAGAGCGAAAAATTTAGCTAAAGAAAAAAATGCTCATAAAATTTCTGCCTCTTTAAACATACATGTAAATTATGGGCTAGGATTTTTAGCAAGTGATTATGATTCAATGCAAAGCTTTGGTATGGCTCATAACCCAAAATTCTACCATTTATATTTTGAATCCAATGGTTTTAAATCAATAGATATGGTAAGTTATAAAAAAAATATGAGTTGTGTAAATGAATTGCTAAATTTTAAAATTATAAACAAATTGAACAAATTGTATAAAGTAAGAGAAGCAAATTTTAAAGAATTAAAAAAAGAAATTAATATTTACACAAATGTTAATAATAGAGCATTTAAAGATCATTTATTTTATTACCCTAGAATAGTTGATGAAGATTTAGAACTATTTAAGGATTTGCGGTTTTTACTCAAGCCAGAAAATCTTTTGTTTGTAGAAAAAAATGGTGAGGTTGTTGGATTCATGTTGTGGTACCCTGACTTTAATCAAATAATTAAACCAAATGAAATGGTAGGATTAAAAACTGTTATTAAAAATAATTTTTTTTCAAATAAAATTACAACATTTAAAATTGTTGAAATGGGTGTTATTCCAGAGGAACAAAATAAGGGAGCAATATTAGCTTTGTTTAATTATTGCTTTCAACTTGTCAAAGGTAAGTATGATAATGTGGAATCAGGTTGGATATTATCTCATAATGATAAATCAAAAAATTTTGGTATAAAGTGGGCTGATGGAGAATCAAAGCGTTATAAGGCGTATATTAAGGACTTAAATAATGAGATATAAAAGAATAAATGATTTAATAAATGAAAACAATTTCAATTTTGTTGGATTAAACAACAAAAAAGAGTTAATAACACTTTTAAATTTATTAGAGAATGTTAATCCCTGTGAACAAGAATATGAAATTGATAAAGATACTCTTGTTATTTTATATTATTTAAAGTTGAATTTATTTAATTTTAAAAAAATATATCCTTTAAATGTAAAGGTTCAAATAATTGGATTGCCAATTTCTATATCAGAAAAGGGCTATTTTGGAGACGTTGATTCTGTTTTAAATATAATAAATAAAAGAAAAGGTTTGAAAATATTATTAAATAGTGATTATGAATTCAAAAGGGGAGGGAGAACCCTTTCAACTTTTGTTTTTGAAAATAAATTTACATCATTTAATGAATATTTAAATTCATTGCGAAGCCCTTACAGGAGAAGAATTAATAAAGCTCTTAATAAAAGGGAGAAGCTGAAAATAATTAAATTAGAAAACTATAATTTTGATGAAAAGCATTATAAATTATATTTAAGCATCATGGAGAGAACTAATAACCCCTTAGAAATTTTAAATGTTGATTATTTTCGAAATTATGATGCTGAAATTTATGAATTTAATGATATTAACTCACATGAAACAGTAGCATTTATTCAGCTAAAGGAAATTAACAAAAAGCTATATTTTTTATTTGGAGGATTCCACAAAGAGAATAATGAAAAGTATGATATTTATTTCAATATGCTTCTTAAAATTATAGAAATAGGAATTGAAAAAAATATTGATATTATTGAATTTGGTCAGACTGCAGAGGAAAGCAAACTGAAAATAGGATGTAAGGAAAAGTTCAAATATTTATATGTTCATCACAGCAATCCAATATTAAACATCATAATTCAAGGATTATTGCCTATTTTTTCCTATAAGCCATATAATATTAAACATCATGTATTTAAAAAATAATTAAGACTGGAGTAATGTATGATTGCCTTCTTAAAAAAGGTTAGAGTTAAAACTATATTTTCTATTTTTCAGCCAGTTAAGGTAGAACCATTGGAGCTTTGTTATTTAAAATCAGTTTTAAATAATATGAATGTAGAAAATTATTTAATAGATGATTTATTTAATTTAAAGGAACCTAATAATATAATTCCAGATATTATTATATTGACAGGTTACAACGTAGCTGAAAATGAAATAATTAAAGAAGCAAGAATTTATAAATTTAAATTTCCTAAGTCTAAAATAATAGTTGGGGGAGTCCATATTGCAGGTAACGCCCATTCATTTCATATTAAAGAAATTGATTATGTATTTCATTCTCAAAGCTTAAATACGTTTAAATTATTAATAGAGAAAATTATTAATGATTCGGATACGCTTTTCTCACATGGGGTAGATACTTTAATTATAAATAAAAGATTAATGAATTGGCATATTGGCAACAAGGAAAGTATTAAGAAAATAGAAAATATTGAGCCTGACAGACAACTATTTTATCAAATGTCATATAAACTCCGTTATCTTGAAAAAAGAAATATTGCATTGATTAAGGGAAGCATAGGATGTCCATATAATTGTTCATATTGTTATTGCAAAATATTAAACAATAATCACTATGTAAGAGCTGATTTCAATAAAATATTAAATGAAATTGAAAAAATTAATGCTGAATTTTTTTGGATTGTTGATGATAATCTTTTTAATCAAAGGCAGGATGCACTAAATTTTATTGAGGAAATAGAAAAAAGAAATTTAAAGGTAAAAATTATTGGATATTTAAGAGCAGATTTCATACTGAAAAATAGTGATTTATTGAGGAAACTAAAAAATACAGGATTAGTTGAGGTTATAGTGGGATTTGAGGCTATTAGCAATGATGAACTTAAAAAGTATGATAAAGGAACTAATGCTTTAGATTACCCAAAAGTCATATTATTACTTAAAGAAAATAATATTGATTTAACTGCCCTTTTTATGGTTAAGCCTAATTATAGGTTTCATGATTTTAGAAACTTATATAAATTTATTAAAGAAAATAATATTGATATTTATACTATTTCAATTTTAACACCTATTAAAGGCACCAAAGATTATGAATTGTTAAAAGATAATTTACTTACTCATGATCCAAGGAAATTTGATTTCATGCATTTAGTTGAAAAATCTAAATTACCCAAGTGGATATTTTATTCCTTGTTTTATTTCTTGCATATAAATCTTCTTAAATCTAAAAGGGTACGGAAATATATTTCAAACAGGAGACATTATGAATTCGAAAATATGGAATTTCTGGGCAAATAAATATAGTAAGCTCTGGGTTCAAAAATACTCATTGAGGCCAACGAGAAATTATATAATTAATTCAATATCAAAAATCAAATATAATGAAGATTTAAATGTTCTAGATTTAGGTTGTGGACCTGGTGAGTTAATAGAAGAATTATCAAATAAATTTGACAATTTTCATATAACAGGTTTAGATTTTTCAGAAAAGATGCTTGAAATTTCAAGATTAAAAAATAGAAAAGCAAATCATATTTTAATGGATGTTACTGATTTAAATAAATTAAATAACAAATTCAAAATAATAATATGTACGCATTCCTTTCCTTATTATAGAGAACCAGTTGAAGTTTTAAAAAAATTGTATAGACTATTAGAAGATGACGGTAGAATATTTATGGGATTTGCCAGTGGTGACAGCTTTTATGACAAATTTGTTTTGTCATTTGTAAAACTTACAACAGGTCGTGCAAATTATCCTTCCCATGGAGAATTCAATCAAATGGTACATGGTATTTTTACGGTGGAAAATTATAAAATAATAAAAGAAAAGCTTTATATGCCTAGAATAGCTGTATATACCTTAAGGAAGGTGAGGAAATGAAAATACTTCTCATAAGGCCTAAACCTCACAAAGAAACTATTGGACTTCAACATGTTATGATTTGCGAGCCTCTGGAATTAGAATATTTAGTATCTAATATACCACAAAAAATAAAATCTCATGTAAATATTAAAATAATAGATTTAATTTTAGAAAAAAGAAAATACAAAGATATTATTATAGATGAAAAACCTGATTTTATAGGATATACAGGATATATAACCCATGTGGGAATAATAAAGGATTTAGCCATGGAAGCTAAAACAATATTACCAGGGGTGAAAACTGGAGTAGGAGGAGTTCACGCAGAGGTAGTAGGAGAGGATTTTAAATCGGAGTATATAGATTTTATATTTAACAGAAGTGGAATTGACTCCTTTAACTTAACTATTGAAATGTTAATACAAGGAGTTGATGTTGCAGAAATTAATGAAGAACTATTGAAATTAAACAATAATAAAACTACATTTAATTATAAACACCCTGCAAGAGAAGAAGTTTCTAAATATAGGAAGCATTATTATTATATGTTTCATAATCCTTGTGCTTTGATTAAAACATCCTTTGGCTGTCCATATAATTGCAGTTTTTGTTTTTGTAAAGAAATTACAGATGGTGCATATTTCGTGAGAGAAATTGATGATATAATGGATGAATTGGAAGGAATCCATGAAGAAGAAATTTATATTGTTGATGATGATTTTCTATTCAATAAGGACAGGCTTATTAAGTTTATGGAAGGGCTTAAAAGCAGAAACATAAAAAAGAAATTTTTAGTATATGGCAGGGCAGATTTCATATGTGAAAATAAAGAATTGCTGTATGAGCTTAAATGCTGCGGCTTACAAGCTGTAATTGTTGGAATTGAATCTTTAAGAGCAAGAGATTTACAATCATACAACAAGAGAACTAATAAGGATATTAACGAAAAATGTGTTGGAGTATTAAGAGATTTAGATATTGAACTTTATGCCACTTTGATTATACCTCTTGATTTCACTAAAAAAGACTTTAAAGATTTAGTCAGATGGCTTAAAGAATTAAATGTTAGATTTGTAAATCTTCAACCTCTTACGCCAATGCCTAAAACAGAAATATTTAATTCATATGTTTCTGAATTTTTGTTTAATAGAGAACAGTATGAGGTCTGGGATATGGCTCATGTTGTATTAAAGCCTAAATTCATGACTATCAGAAAATTCTATATAGAAATGCTGATAGCTTATTATAAAATAATAATGAGGCCCAAAAATATAGCGGCATTAATTAAGAAATATGGAATTAAAGCTAATATTAGAATGCTTATTGGAAGCAGTCTTGTTAGCTTACAATATATTCAAAAAATTGCAGGTGTGAAAAATGAAAAAAATATTATTGATACAACCAAGCCCTTATGATAAAGACCATAAGCCAATAAAGAAAAGCAGGCTTTATTTTGTTGGGTTAGCTATGCCTTTATTGGCTGCAATGATGCCTCACAATTGGGAAGCTGAAATAATCTTGGAAATAATTGAAGACATACCAATGGATACAGATGCAGATTTAATCGGAATAAGTACCATGGGCCATGGGGTAATCCGATCAATTGATATAGCAAAAGAATTCAGAAAAAGAGGAAAAACAGTAGTTCTCGGAGGATATATGGCAAGTATTATGGCCAAAGAAGCTACTAAATATTGTGATGCAGTAGTAATAGGTGATGCTGAATTAGTTTGGAAAGATTTAATACATGATTTTGAAAATGGTTCATTAAAAAGAATTTATGAAAATAATTTAGAAAGAGGATATTTTTCTACGCCACTTCCTCGTTTTGATTTAATAATTAATAAAAGAATAGGTGATTTCTTGCCTGTACAAGCAGGAAGAGGATGTCCTAATACATGCAGTTTTTGTTCAATTGCATGTTTATATAAAGGGAAGTATGTTAAGAAACAACTACAAGAAGTTATTAGAGATATAATACAAGTTAAAAAATTAGGATTTAATAAATTTTTGTTGTTAGATGATAATATTTTTTCTGATAGAAATTATTTATTTAATTTGTTAAAAGAGATAAAAAATTTAAATATGGAATGGATGAGCCAATGTGATATTCGTATTGGAATGGATGATGAAATATTAAAAGCATTAGCGGACAGTGGATGTACAACCTTAAGCTTTGGGCTGGAAAGCATATCAAGAGAAAGTCTAATTGAGATGAACAAAGGTTGGGCTAACCCAGCTAAATATCCTGAACTTATAAAAAACATTCAATCCTATGGCATTGATGTATCTACTGAAATGGTGGTTGGAGGAGAAGGAGATACATTAGAATCTATTAAAATGACTAAAAGTTTTATAGAAGATAATAAAATTTCAGTGCCTAGATTTTATATATTAACACCAATTCCTGGAACTGAATTCTTTAAAGAAATTTCTGCACAAGGAAGAATGATAAAGGATGATATTTATTCTTTTGATGGCACAGAAGCTGTTTATAGGCCTAAAAATATGACTCCTGAAGAATTGACTAAAGCCTATTGGGAATTGTATGAATCCTTATTTAAGATTAAATCAATTGTTAAAAGAAATATTTTGAGAAGAGAATTTTTTAAAAAACCAGGGAAATATTTATTTTATTCTATGGTTAATATGTTTTATAGATATCAAATAAAGCAAAGAATTACACCTAATATTTTTTAAGAATGAAATTTGAGGATTATTATATGAAAATATTACTGGTAAGACCCCCAAGAATTAAACAATCGATTACATTAAGTGATTTCATGTTTTCAGAACCAATAGGTCTTGAAATGATTTACGGTGTTCTTGAAAAAAATCATGATGTGGAAATCTTTGATATGATGATAGAAAATATTAGTTTATCTAAAAAAACAATTGAATATAAGCCGGATGTTGTTGGTATAACCAGCCTTTGTATAGATGTGAACAAGGTTATAGAATTATGTTCTGAAGTAAAATCTACTTATAACAATATTATAACTATAGTAGGAGGTACACAAGCTTTTCTTAATCCAAACAGTTTTTTTCATGAATCTGTGGATCACATTTTTGAATATTCAAATTTAAAGAATTTAAGTGAATTTTTCAGTTTAATTTCATCAGGCAAAATTCAAATGGTTAATGGCATAAGAACGAGGGAATTTAATTATGAAAGTACTGGTGTAAGAGGATATAATCAATATTTATTCCCTAACAGAAAATCTACATTAAAATACCGCCATGAGTATTCTTATTTTGGTTATAGACCTGCTGCTATCATGGAATTTGGAACAGGTTGTGAAAAAGTATGCAATTTTTGTTTAAGATGGAGAATTGAAGGTGCAAAAGAAAAGTTAATTGATTTAGAACTAACAAAAAAGGATATGGCAAGCATTGATGAATCAACTATAATGTTTATGGACAATGACTTTTTTGCCAATGAGGAAAAAATAAAATTATTTATAAACATTGTTAAAGAATTAAACTTAAATAAAAATTATATTATGTATGCTTCAGTAAAGGGCATTATTGAATTTGAAAAACATTTAGAAGAGCTAAAAAGTCTAGGATTAAAAGCATTATTAGTTGGATATGAAACATTTAATGAAGAAGAAATGAGTAAATATCATAAGAAATCAACAACGGATGATAACTTAAAAGCCGCAAATATATTGAAGAATTTAAAGATTGATGTTTGGGCATCTTTTATTGCCCACCCTGATTGGAGCAAAAAAGATTTCAAATTATTCAGAAAGTATATTAAAAAATTAAAACCGCAAATAACATCCATTAGTCCTTTGACTCCATTTCCCAACTTACCTATGTACAGAGAATATGAACATAGATTATTGTACAAGGCTGATGATTATGAAAAATGGAGTTTTGGACAAGTTATTATTAAACCTTCCCAAATCAGGTTAAATCAATATTATTATGAATTGTTAAAAACTAATTTATACGTTAATTTATTTATTAATAAGAACACAGATATGATAAAAAAGTATGGCATAAAAAATATTATTAAAATTCTTATAGGCTCAATAAATGCAGCTAAAAAATATATTATATTAATGATAAAGAATTAAAGTTCTTTTTCTGATAAAATATAAGGATCCTTTTCTTCTTTGGAATAGGATAATACTAATACGCCAATAATTATTAAAATACATGCTATTATTTTAATTGAAGTTATTTTTTCATCAAGCAAAATTACACCGAATATAACGCTGGTTATAGGTTCAAATGTGCTTATGACTGCAGCTGCACTTGATCCAACATGTTTTATGCCAACTTGTATTAGTGATAAAGCTACTACATTGCAAAGTATAGCAAATATAAATGATATAATCCATGATTTGGTCGTCAAAGAAAAAACAAGGAGCTGATTTGTAAATAAACCATATAAAAATGTGCTGATAGAAGATACTATTGCTACGTATAAGGTTACTTTTAAAGGATGTTCGCTTTTTAAACCTGATTTATCTAAGAATATCATATAAAAAGAATAAAATATACCTGTAGCAAGGGCTAATGATAAACCAAGAATTGAATTAGAATTAAAGGATGACGATTTAAAAGCTTCTATAAAAAATAAAGCTATACCTGACATACAAATAAATAATGATAAAAATTTTTGTTTAGTAAACTTTTCGTGGAAAAGTAAGACGCATCCTAAGGTAACAAATACGGGATAGGTGAACTGTATAGACGTACCTACTCCCACATCAATATATGCAAAAGAAGTATTTAGCATGAGGGTAGTTGTTGTATTGCCAAAAAGAGCTAATATTATTAGGTTTATAAGTTGTTTTTTTGTAACTTTTAAATTAATTTTATTAATAAAAATTAAACCTATCAAAAATGGGATGCTTAAAAAGTTTCTTAAAAAAGTTAATGTTGCTGGGTTGCTTCCTCCGCTTCCATATGTCATAGGGCCAAGAGTAAATCCAAAACCAAATGCAATAGCGGATAACATTGTGAGTATTATTCCTTTTAATTTCATGAATCTAATCCTTTCTGAATCAATCTAATGAATAGTTTATTATTAAAATAATTTATTGTCAATGGTTTATAAATATAATTTGATTTAAAGTAAATTAATTAAAACTATTAATATATTAGGAGCTAAATATGCTGGAGAAAAAATTAAAAGAAATTATCAATAATTATGAAATGATAGTTAAAGGAATAGATAAAAAAGCTACAGTGAGCAATGATAGGGCTTATGGCGGTGTCATACGTTCTGGAAAAGGCACGTTAGTGGAGGATATGGCAAAATCCTTAGTAGAAATAGCGTGGGATACGGTGCTGAAACAAGATGTTAATAGATTATATATGAATAAATCTAAAATTAATATAGGTATTAAAGAGGGATATGAAAAACGAATTAGAAATGAAGAAACAAAAAAATATGTAATTGATAATAAAGATTCATTATTTTATAAATTTGGCACAGACGTTCATGTATATATAGATGAAGAGTTAGTTATTCCTATTGAATGTAAAGCATATACAGAAAATGCAATGATTAAAAGAATATTATTTGATGCAGTATTGATGAAGGAAGCTAAAAATATTGATAAATATTTTTTATTGCAGCTTGAAAGTCAACTAGGCGGTGATTACAGCAGCTTAAATCCAGTTATCCTTGGCAGCGCTTCAACACATGCTCTAATTTCTCATGTAGATATAGATTTAGAGATTATTACATTGTTAGAAGGTGAACGAAAAGTAGATAAACCAATACATAAAAATGAATTCTATAAACCACTGAAAATTGAATCCCT
>JAQVWY010000046.1:0-11233 GCA_028709465.1 Tissierellia bacterium
ACTGTAGTTAGAAGAGTAGCAGGTATTGCCTCACTATTGCCTAATGTAGCTTGGGCAGGAGGCCAAATGATGGGATTAGCTTATTTATTGCAGGTATTATTAGGACTAGACTATAGAATAGCCATACTTTTAACTTCTGTAGTAATGATATATTATACTGTTCAGGGTGGACTTGCTGCTGTTATATATACGGATTTTGTTCAGGGAATTGCACAATTAGCTCTTGTAATAGGCGTGCTTATTTTTGGTCTTCGAGTAATGAATTTTGACTTTGGATGGTTAAAATCTTCTGTAATGGCACAAGATACTCAATTATGGAACCCCTTAGGAATTGGTACTAAAAGCGCTATATCACATGTATTGATTGGTTTTTGTGGCGCTCTTTCTAACTCTGTATTATGGAGTCGTTCCTTTGCTGCAAAAGATGTTAATACTGCTAAAAAGGCATTTGGTATTAGTATGACTGCATCAGCAGTATTTACGTTTTTTGTTGTTGCTTTTGGTATTACAGCTAATGTATTTAATCCTGGTGTAGGTGATCAAGCTACTATGTGGTTAGTTATTAATAAGATGCCAGGTTTTATGGCATTACTTATGACTCTAGGTATTACAGGTGCTACCATGTCAACTGCTGACACACATTTAAACTGTGGCGCAGCTAATATTATGGTTGATATATTAGATCCCGAAGGTAAATTACCAGATGAAAAGGCTGTAAAATATTCAAAGATTTCAACTATAGTTGTTGGTATAATTGCAATTGCAGGAGCATTATATTTTCCAACTGTAATGGATTATGCTGAAGTTGGTTACACAATTAGTGGTGGAGTATTAATACCTATATTTCTTATAGGTCTATATTGCAGGGATAGAGAATCAGAACAATTCAAATCAAAATTGAGTATTTCTGCAGTTAAGTTTGGTATTATAGTAGGAATTATTTTTACAGTTGCATTTGAACTAGTACCTTCATTAAATTCTATATTAAGCGGAGGGATTATTCCAGGTTTAATTACAACTACAATAGCAACATTACTTGCAAATAGTATTGTTAGAAGTAAAGAGACTGCTCAGTAAATTTTGTGTGGTGATATTTACATTATAGATTAATTGGAAAGAGATTTATAATATTTGAATCAATAAAACTCAACAAACTATTGAGTTTGGGCATTTAACAAATGCCTATCAATTTATAGGAGAATTTATAATGAAGATTAGAAATATAATTACTACTATTGATACAAATACAGGAGGAGAACCAACTAGGACTGTCATCGGAGGCATACCATATATTCCAGGGAATACAATGCTTGAAAAAATGAATTATATGAAAGAAAACAAAGATTGGATAAGACAATTTTTAATGCTTGAACCTAGAGGAAATGAAGTTATGTCTGGAGCTTATTTAACGTCTCCTTGTTCTCAAGAAGCTGACATAGGTGTAATTTATATTGAGGTTGGATGTTATTTACCTATGTGTGGTCATGATACAATAGGTGTTGTAACTGCATTAATTGAATCTGGAATGTTTGAAGCAAAGGAACCATTTACTTATATTACACTTGATACTCCTGCTGGGGTTGTTAGAACAAAAGCAGAAGTAAAAGATAATACGGTTAAAAGCGTTAGTTTTGAAAATGTTCCATCTTTCATGTTTGAGGAAAATGTTGAAGTAGATATACCTGGATATAAAAATTTACATATTGATATTGGATATGGCGGAAACTTTTATGCTATAGTCAAAGCAAAAGATGTTAATATCAAAGTTGATGTTAAAAATGCAAAAAGGTTGATTGAAATTGGAAATCAAATAAAAGATGCAGTAAATGCTAAAGTAAAAGTGTTTCATCCTGAAAATAAAGAAATATGTGGAGTTACTCACGTTGAATTTTCAGATGATCCAGTGAATCCTACTGCAGATATAAAAAACGCAGTAATAATAATTCCTGGATCAATAGATAGATCACCATGTGGAACAGGAACTTCAGCAAAAATGGCAGTACTAAATGCAAAAGGAATGTTAAAGGTTGGAGATACATTTACACATGAAAGTATTGTAGGATCAATTTTTAAATGCAAAGTAATTAAAGAAACTAAATTAGGGCATTTTAAAGCCATTATACCTGAAATATGCGGAAGTGCGTATGTTACTGGTATTAATAATTTTATTGTTAACCCAAATGATGATTTAAAATACGGGTTTAGAATTGACTAAGGGGTATGACTATGAATATAAAAAAATTAATTCAAACCTATGATACTCATATGAATAACGTTGAGTCTAGGATAATAACTGGAGGTGTACCATATTTACCTGGTAAAAATATAAATGAAAAATTAAATTATTTGCGTAATGATTTAGATGAAATAAGAAAATTTATTTTTCAAAAACCAAGAGGAAAATGTAATTTATCAGGATTGCTATTAACAGAACCAACTTCAGCAAATTCACAAATTGCTGCCATATTTATGGATGGTGAAGGATATGAAAATTGCTATATTGAAGATTTAGTAGGAGCCTTTACTGTTATTTGTGAAACAGGGATGGTAAATATAAATTATGATAAAGGTGAAAAAACTGAAGTATTATTAGAAACTCAATTTGGATTATTTAAGGGAATAATCGATATGGAGCAGGAATCTGCAAAAAGCATTTGCATAGTACCGGAAAATTCCAATAAATTAATGTATAAAGATACTAAAAAAATTGTTGAAAAAGATAATTATGCAAAATTAAAAGCATTTATAACTGGTATGCATATGTTTATGCTGGATTCAGAGGATACCTTGTAGGATGATTTGAGGAGAGAACTATAAAAAGGTTCTCTCTTTTTAGTATAAGTGTATTTATGGTTCTAAATTATCAACTATTTCTGGCGAAACTTCTAATATCAAATATGAAAGCCAAAGTTTATATATATCATCCCCATTGGATAAATTAATATTTGTTAATTCCTTAAATTTATCCATCCTATAAATCAGAGTGTTTCTGTGAATATTTAAATATTCTGCAGTTTTTACTAAATTCCTAAAATTTAAATATACATGTATGGTTTCTGCAAGATCTGTATTATTCTCCCTATCATATTCCAATACTTTAATTAACTCTGGTAAACAATAATATTCTACGTGACCAGCTTTTTTTAGTGTATTAATACAATGGTACAAATAAAAATCTTTATAAAAAAATATATTGTTTTCTTTATTTAATTTTAAACCAAGGTTTAATATATCTGCAGCTTGCTCGTAATATTCTTTAAAATCAATAATGTTTGAAAAAACATTACTTGTACTTGCAGTAAGGTTATTATTTTTTAAAAATATTTCCAAGTTATTAAATATCATATTAAAGTCTTTATTTTCTAGCAATAATACTAACCGTTCTTTTATATAAATAGACTTAATGCTTGGAAATATAAGGGCTAGGTGATTTTTATAAGCCATCATGCTTCGAACGCCTGCCTGAGTTTTGTTATCTATAACATTTCTAAAACCAATGACAATTGTCATATAACTTTCCTTTATATTCCAACCGAAACCTCGGGCACGTCTATCAAATTCTTCAGCAGAGTTATAATTACCAGTCAATAAATCTAATAAAAGGTTTTCAGAACTGTTAATGACATTATTATTTTTGTTTCTTTCAAACTCAATTGAAATTACATTTGCAAGAATATCTAATATTTCACAGTATTCATTCTTGTTGTCATTATTGGGTTGAACTGCAACTAACCATCCAAAGTGTCTATTACTTACCTCAATATTTGCAATTATTCTATTGAGCTTTTCAGGTATTTTTGATTCTAAATAAAATGCTTTTTCACTACTTGCAATTTGTTTTAAAAGGTTTGTATAATCATATTTTTCAAATAAATCTGCAGTTACAAATCCATTTTTTAATACACATGAGATTAATTCGTCGTTAAAGTTAGCTAATTCTTTTTTATCTGATGCTTCTAATACTTTTGTAGATGAGTCTGACAAAAAAATTGGGCATCCTATTAAATCAGCAGTTATTTTGAGAAGTGTTTTAATACTTGCATTATTAAAAAGGGCATGAGTAATAGCATTATATGCATTGTCTACTAGTCTTTCAGATATAAGCAGGTTTAAAGTTTGGACAAATAGTTGCTCTCCATCAAAATTTTTATCCATTAATACATAATTATCCATCGAAAATTCATTAAATTCTATACTTTCATCATTAATTAAAATGTAAAAAACTGTTACGATAGCAGGTGTAATATTAATAAATTTACTTAATGGCATAATACAAATCGTACCTGAAAGTATGTAATTCATTGTGGAGGGGCAATATTCCACTCTAATTATATGTTTTTCAGGAGATTCAATTTTGTATGCAATACATTTATCTTGTAATTTATCTATAAAATATTCTTTGAATGTAATCATATTTTTACGTTCCCTTCTTGTATTAATAGTACAAAACAAAATTTTAAGTTTATACTTATTAACCGATGAATATTTACTAATATCATTATATAATTTTTAAATAAATTGTCAATTATCTTAAGCTTTGAAAACGTTATGCTTATAATTGATAACTTAAAAAACATATAATAGAAAGGAATGATTAAATGACGTTTTGGTTATTAAATGGAAACATGTTTGATGTTCATTCAGGTGAGTTTCACTATGAAGTAAACTTGAAAATCTGTGATGGTTTTATTGAGAAAGTTGGCGGACATCCAAACAGTGATGAAAAAACTGTTGATTGCAAAGGAATGTATTTGACACCTGGACTTATGGATATGCATACCCATATGGTTTGGGATGGTACATCAAACAATCCTGCACAAACAATGATTAATGAAGGTTCATATGTTGCAATGATTAGAGCATTATATAACAGTCAACTTTCAGTAAGACAAGGAGTTACAACTGTAAGAGACGTAGGTTGCTGTGATGATGTTACTATTCATTTAAACAAAGCTATGAGAATGGGATTAGCAAAAGGATGTGATATTATACCATGCGGAAGCTCTATAATGGGTACTTTTGGTCATGTTCCTGCAATAGGAAGAATTGCAGATTCTGAAGATGAGCTCATAAGAGCAGTTAGGCAGGTAAAAACTTTGCTTACAGAAGCTGGCGAACCATGTCAATGGATTAAGGTTATGGCAACTGGAGGAGCAGCCGGCCCAGAAGAAGTAGGTCCATCAATGTATAGCGTATCACAATTAAAAGCTATTGTTGAGGAAGCACATAGATTACATATGAAAGTATGTGCCCATGCATTAAGTAAAGAAGGAATTATTAATTGTATAGAAGCAGGTATTGACTCAATAGAGCATGGGTCAGAAATTTCAATGGAATATCTTTTAAAAATGAAGGAAAAAGGATTAGCTTATGTTCCTACTCTCAGTGTGTATCGAATTTTATCTGAATCTGAAGGGATTTTACCAGCAAATACTGTTCGAAAATCAAAAAAAGTACATGAAAATCAAAAAGCTACATTTAAGCAAGCTTATGAATTAGGTGTAATGATCGCACTTGGCACTGATGCAGGGTCAATGAACTTTGGGGAGCATCCAAGCGTAGCAAGAGAAATGTCTGATATGTATAATTTAGGAATGAGAAGTTCAGACGTTATAAAATCAGCAACAATTAATTGTGCTAAAGTACTTGGAATCGAAAAAATTAAGGGCAGTTTAGAAGAAGGTAAAATAGCTGATATTGTTATATTAAATAAGAATCCGCTAGATGACATTTCAGCATTTGCCAAGGACATTATTTCTGTTTATAAAGATGGTAAAAAAATAGTTTAAAAAATATAAAAAGGAGTGTAAATAATGAGAGAATTAGTAGCAAAACCAAGTTTGTTAATATTTGTTATAATGTATTTTGTATTGCTTGTAGGTATTGGTATTTATTATTCGAAAAAAATTAAAGAAGACAATGCTGAGGATTTTGTATTGGCTGGCAAGGGATTAGGTCCTATAGTTTTGATGGGAACATTTTTAGCTACTTATGTTGGTAACGGTACCATTTCTGGTGGAGGTAACTCACTTTCATTTACTTATGGGATATGGCCAGGTATTTTCTTTGCACTTCCTGCTATTGCCGCTATAATAGTACTATCTTTGCTTTCCAATAAAATTCGTACATTTGGTTCATATACTGTGGCACAAATACTAGAAATGAAATATGGTAAAACAGCACGACTAGTTTCAGGTGTTATTATAGCTTTTTCTATGATATCAATATGTGCATATCAGTATAAAGGGTTGGCATTTGTTTTAAATATTACTACTGGTATGGATATTAAAATTGGAACTGCAGTAGGAGCATTTCTAATAATATTTTTGGCTTTTTCTGGTGGATTAAAATCTGTTGCTGTAAGTGATGCTTTTAGTGCATTTATTATGTTGATAGGAATTGTTATTGCTACTCCATTTGTACTTAACGCAGCTGGTGGCTGGAGTAACGTTGTAGCATCTGCACCTGCAGAATCTTTAACACTTAGCGGCGGTCAAACATTCTATGGATTTTTAGCAGGATATTTCCCGTTATTCTTTCTGTCAATGGGTGATCAGAATTTATATCAGCGTATTACTGCAGGTAAAGGTTCTAAAGATGTTAAATGGGGATTTGTTGGATGGTTCCTTGGAATTTTAATAGTTATGCCACTTGTTGCTGTAATTGCATTTTGTGCAAGACATATTTTTGGAACTAATATTCAAGCTGGTATGGCGTTTATGTCTACAACTACATTAATACCTACTGCTATAGGAGGTTTATTATTAGCAGCATCTACTGCGTTTATAGTAACTACAGGAGACTCTTATTTACTTTCTGGTGCTACAAACATAACATATGATATATATGTTGAAAAAATTAATCCTAATGCTTCTGAACAGCAAAAATTTAAAGTAACTAGAATAGCAATTGCTTTAGCAGGTATTTTTGCATACATATTAATACAGTTTTTCCCAACAGTTCTTGCTATTCAATATTGGTCATACACTATTTACGGAGCAGGTATTACACCAGCATTGTTAGGGGCATTGTTGTGGAAAAAGGTTACAAAAACTGGCGGTATTGCATCTATGGCAGTAGGTTCTATAGTTACAGTTATTTGGGAAGCTATGAAACAGCCTTTCGGTGTTGCAACAGTATTAGTGGCTGTTCCTATATCATTCACAGTTTTAATAATAGTTTCACTTATGACACAGTCGGAAAATAAAGTAGTTTCTAAATAATAAACTATTAATATAAAAAATAAATAAATGGAGCAGCAAAATGTTGCTCCTTTAAACATTTAAATTAACGAGATATTTACAAAAGGATTAAAATTAATTCTAATTAGAATAGATGAATTAATATTAGATTTGAATTGAAAGGGGATATAGATTTGAATAAAAAATATATAATTTGTGGTAAATTTTTCGATGGTATAAACGAGGTGCTAGAAGAGAATATTAAAATAATAGTTGAAGGCGAGCTTATTGTTGCAGTTGGGAAAGATTTAGAATGTCCGGAAGATGCTGGAGTAATTGATTTATCTCATTTAACGGTTACTCCTGGTTTAATTGATTCTCATGTGCATTTTGACTTTAAAGATTCAAAAGAATTAAGCACTTATGCTTTTACAGATTCTGATGAAATGAAAGCATTAAATACAGTGTATTGTGCAACAAAATCCCTAGAAGGAGGATTTACAACTATAAGAACCATGGGGTCAGCATTCGTAGGATTTGGACAAATGGATGCAAAAAGAGCAATAGACAAAGGAATGTTTGTTGCTTCTAGATTAATTGTTGCTCCTCATGCTTTAAATATTAGCGGTGGACATTGGGACTTTTCTCAACATACGTCTACAAATCCATTTTTATCTGAAATGATGGAAAAAGAATATGTTTCTGTGGGAAATGGAGTTGATAGATGTAAATCAATGGTTAGAAAGCAATTTAAATACGGTGCAGATTTCATTAAAATAATGGCTGCAGGTGGCTTTGGTTCTCCTAATGACAGTCCTGTTAATCCTCAATTTGATGATGATGAAGTTAAAGCGATAGTTGAAACTACAAACTCTTTTGGAAGCTATGTTGCAGCTCATGCTTATACAGCAGAAGCAATAGAGAATTTAATAAATTTAGGAGTTAAGGAAATAGAACATGGAGCATTATTAAAGGAAAGTACAGCAAAGTTAATGGAAGAAAAGGGTACGATTCTTGTTTGTACAATGACTCCATATGAAGAAGTAATTCAAAATGATGAAGAAAAGCTTGCTCAAAAAAGTATTTATTTTAGAAACAAATTAAAACTATACGGTAAACAGTTAATCGAATCTAGAGAAATAATTAAAGATATGATTATTAGTAAAAAAGTATTAGTGGGATATGGTTCGGATATAGTAGCTGTTTATAACAATTATGATTGCTGGGTTGAATTTAAAAGCTGGCGCGATAATGGTATACCTGCTTTAAGAACCCTTGTTGCAGCTACTAGCGATAATGCAAAAATAATTCAAAGACCAGATTTAGGTTCATTAGAGCCAGGTAAAATTGCCGATATAGCAGCATGGAGCAGTGATATAATTGAAGATCATGAAGCTTTAAAAGTATGTGATTTCGTAATGAAGGAAGGAAAAATATTCAAACAATAATTTAGTGTTATATTTTAAAATATAGGGACGGCAAGGTTTCAGCTTGCCGTCCTCAAATAATTTGGCCCATTATTAGTATGTTGACGGTAAACTTATGATATTATATAATTATACATAATATCTTTTAGGAGAAGAAGATGAAAAAAATATTATTAGGTAATACAGGAATGGAAGTATCTGTTATAGGACTTGGAGGAATTCCGATTCAAAGAGTAAGTCAGGAAGAAGCCACAAAAATTATTTTAGAGTGCAAAAATAGAGGTATCAATTTTATTGATACAGCACAAGGTTATACTATTAGTGAAGAATATATTGGAAATGCCCTCAAAGTAGTGGGAAGAGAAAATTTTTATATGGCAACAAAGTCAATGAGCTATGATTATGAATCAATGAAATCAGCGGTAGAAAGAAGCTTAAAAACTATGCAATTGGACTACATCGATTTATTTCAGGTACATAATGTGAGCAATCAGGAGCAATTCAACTTAACAGTATCAGAAAATGGCGCGTTGAAAGCATTAGTTGAAGCAAAGAAAGAAGGACTTATTAAACATATAGGTATAACCGGTCATATAAGAGAAATTTTATTGCAGGCGATTGAATATGAAGAATTTGAAACAATTCAATTTCCATTTAATCCTGTAGAATATCAAGGAACTGAATTGTTTGAGAGGTCATTGAAAAAGGGGATGGGAACAATTGCCATGAAGCCAATGGCAGGAGGAGCATTCACTAAACAGAAATTATCTTTAAAATATATTTTAAATAGCGGCTTAATAAATGTTGCAATACCAGGTATGGATTCAATAGAACAGGTAATTGAAAATTCTTCTGTAGGTGAAATTGTAGAACCTTTAACTAATGAAGAACAGGAAGAAATAAATAAGGAAATAGAAGTATTGGGAAATGATTTTTGTAGGAGATGCGGATACTGTAAACCATGTCCAGAGGGTATAGATATACCTAGTGTATTTCTTTTTGAAGGTTATGTTACTAGATATAACCTAACTGAATATGGCAAAAATAGATATAAGGCTATGTCTGTTAAAGCTACATCTTGCATAGAATGCAGAAAATGTGAAAATAAATGTCCATATAACCTCCCAATTGTTAACAAACTAAAACACGCAGTAGAAACATTCAGACAGTGACAGTGGGGATGACAGTGGGGACCATGACAGTGGGGACGGTTCTTGATGTCATAGGCAGGTAAATTTTGTCATTCTGAACCGAAGATGAAGGTCTCATAGTTTCACATATAAGAGATCAAGCCAGTCTATGGTTCAGGATGACAGGATGGCAATATAACAACATTATTATGAGACATACTGTCTTATAAACCTTTTTTGTCTTCTTTTTAAAGTAAAAATCGGCTGTAGTTTTTGTAAGTCATAATAAAACTTATACATTACTCCCGCAGTTGTTCTTTGTGCCATAATTAGGGACGTGGCACTTAAATTGTAAAATTGTATGTTCTCATCTTTTATGTGATTGTATTTTTTATAGTTTTCTAATGATTTTTTACTATTGAATTCAATATAGAATTTTAAAGAATTTTCATATATACCGCCTTTATATACCTTAAAGGCATCATGAATTTCGTACATTTTAATTACCCAATTTTCAAAACTTCTATGATTATCTAATAACTTAATATTTGCATGGTGAGGTACTGTCAAGTCTTGAATTAAGTGACAAGCAGCTCCTAAATAAAAAAATGCTTCTTTTTTGTCACCATTAAAATACTCGTTTAAAGCATGGGTATAATAAGATATACATTCTTTTTTAGCATTGCTATTTCCGTATAAGCCTCTATTAGTGTAGGGATTGTAGAAATGATTGCTACTTTTTAAATCCTGATCAGCCCATACAGCACCTTCGTTTATTTCATTAATATAATTTGATAAAAGATTATATGCATGTTCGTAACCATCATTTCTTAATATATTTAATGAATGATTATTAATAGCTTTATGAACGGTGCATTCTGTTTTAATGATTTTCTTTTTAATTGGATTAATTGCTTTTAATACGTTTTTATAAACGTATGAATAGGCTTTTTCTGTTGTGTTCATAATTCTTTCCTTGTAGTTAATATAAAATATTTAAGGCTTTAATACTATCTTTATGCAGTTCTTTTTAGCTTTACCTCAATGAATTTAAATATGCATAAAGCAGGTCATATTTTTCTAAATTTAATTTATTTTTAATGAAAAATAGCTCTTCATGTTATAATTCATAAGAGCTATTTTTTATTTCTTATTATTTCGTTTTTTTCTTAAAATCTCTTATTAAAGAATTCAATTGTTTATTGTATGTGTTATTTGATGCTTTAAATTCATTTGAAGAAGGCTTATTTTGGTTTTTGCCAGGATCAAATAGGTTTTCTTCGTGAGTTTTTGCTGATCCTCCATTGCAAGTACCATTGAAATTATCCATACCGTTCCCCTTACCCATAAATCTTCTTCCATTACCCTTGCTCATAATTCATATCTCCTTTTATAAAAAATTAACGTAAAATTAAAATAAAATATATAAATATATTTCCCTCTAGATTTTTTATTATTATTGAAATAAAAAACTAATTAGTTTTTTTATTACATT
>JAQVWY010000046.1:11333-22623 GCA_028709465.1 Tissierellia bacterium
TGCTCATAATTCATATCTCCTTTTATAAAAAATTAACGTAAAATTAAAATAAAATATATAAATATATTTCCCTCTAGATTTTTTATTATTATTGAAATAAAAAACTAATTAGTTTTTTTATTACATTACATAAACAATATTGAAGTTAAAAATTTTTAATAAATAAGAATTGTAAATGTCAATCTCAAAATGTACAAATTGTGTATTTTGAGATTCTAATTTTTGTACATCCTCAATTTATCATTTACAAGAATTAAATAAAAAAACATTTTATAAATGACTAATAAAAATATAATCACTTAATTTTTTATTATTGGTAAATAATATTCCAATAGTATAATTTCATATACACAGGAAAAGCTAATTTGTAATAATAAGCAAAATTAAACAATGATATTTAAAGGAGAACTTTATGAAAAATTATGAATCTATGGATGGTAATAAAGCTGCAGCTTATGCCTCCTATGCATTGACAGAGGTAGCTTCTATTTTCCCTATTACTCCATCAACTCCAATGGCTGAAATAGTTGATGAATGGTCTGCCCATGGGAAGAAAAACTTATTTAAGCAAGAAGTAAAGGTAATAGAAATGCAGTCTGAAGCTGGTGCAGTTGGTACAATGAGAGGTGCATTACAATCTGGTGTACTTTCTTCTACTTACACAGCGTCTCAAGGGTTGTTGTTAATGATACCTAATTTGTATAAAATGGCAGGAGAATTGCTTCCTGGTGTTCTTCATGTAGCAGCAAGAGCAATAGCAACTCATGCACTATCAATTTACGGAGATCACCAAGATGTTATGGCATGCCGTCAAACGGGTGCTTGTTTATTGGCATCTGCTAATGTTCAGGAAACTATGGATTTAGGTGTTATAGCTCATTTAGCAGCAATTAAGGCAAGATTGCCATTCATACATTTTTTTGATGGTTTTAGAACTTCTCATGAAATACAGAAGATTGAAAAAATTGATTACGAAGTAATTAAAAATTTAGTAGATTATAATGCTCTAGATGAATTTAAAAACAGTGCATTAAATCCAGAGCATCCTGTAACCAGAGGTACAGCTCAAAATCCTGATATTTATTTCCAAATGAGAGAAAGTTCAAATCCATTTTTCGAAAGGGTTCCTGATATTGTTCAAGATTATATGAATAAATTAGGAGAAAAGACTGGAAGGAAATATAAATTATTTGAATATTATGGCGATGAAAATGCTGAACACATAATTATTGCCATGGGTTCTGTAACTGATACTATTATAGAAACCATAGATTATTTAAATTCCAAGAGAGAAAAAATTGGATTAGTTAAGGTTCATTTATATAGACCTTTTTCTGAAAAATATTTATTGGAAGCAATTCCTACTTCAGTAAAAAAAATTGCAGTATTAGACAGGACGAAGGAACCAGGATCAACGGGAGAACCATTATATTTGGATGTAGTTAAAGCATTTAAAAATTATGATAATCCTCCTATAATTGTTGGAGGTAGATATGGATTATCTTCAAAAGATACAAGACCTTCTCAAATTATAGCAATCTATAATAATCTTAAAAAAAATAATCCTAAGGATAATTTTACAATAGGTATAGTTGATGATGTTACTCATACTTCATTGCCAGAAGAAGATATAGTAGATACATCTCCTGAAGGAACAATTAGTTGTAGAATTTGGGGACTTGGTTCAGACGGAACTGTAGGTGCAAATAAAACTGCTATCAAAATTATCGGTGACAAAACAAACCTTTATGTTCAAGGATATTTTTCTTATGATAGTAAAAAGTCTGGGGGTTCAACAGTATCACATTTAAGGTTTGGAAAGCATCCTATAAGGTCACCATATTTAGTATATAATGCAGATTATGTGGCATGCCACAACAAATCATATATTTATAATTTTGATATGCTTAAAGGATTGAAAAAAGGAGGCACATTTGTACTTAATTGTCCTTGGAATGTAAATGAGTTAGATGAAAAAATACCTGCACCAATCAGGAAATATATTTATGATAACAATATTAATTTTTATATAATTGATGCTTTAAAAATAGCTTCTAATGTAGGATTAGGGAATAGAATCAACATGGTAATGCAATCTGTTTTCTTTAAACTTGCCAATGTATTACCTGTAGAATTAGCCTTAGAATACTTAAAAGAAGATATTGAGGAAATGTATGGAAGAAAAGGCGCTGATATTGTTAATAAAAATCAAAAAGCTGTTGACAGTTCAATAGAAGCATTAATTAAGGTTCAAGTACCTGCTTCATGGCAAAATGCACAGGAAGAAAAATTACCTATAAAAGATGAACCTGATTTTATTAAAAACATACAAAAGCCTATGTCAAGAGCTGAAGGCGATGAATTGCCTGTTAGTTCATTTATAGGTATGGAAGATGGAACATTTCCTAATGGAACTACTGCTTATGAAAAACGTGGAATTGCTCCAATGATACCAGAGTGGCAAATAGATAAATGCATACAATGTGGCAGATGTTCATATGTATGCCCTCACGCAACTATCAGACCATATTTATTAGATGATGAAGAAGAGAATCGTAAACCAGATACATTTAAAACTGCTAAACCACTTGGTAAAGGTTTAGAAAACTACCATTGGAGAATTCAAGTGTCACCACTTGATTGTACTGGGTGTGCAAATTGTGCTGATATTTGTCCAGCTAAAGGCAAGGCATTAATTATGAAACCAGCAGAACATGAAATGGAAATGGAATCTGAAAACTGGGAATTTGCAATGACTGTTAAACCAAAAGAAAACTTACTTGATAAATATACTGTAAAAGGTAGCCAGTTATTAACTCCATTGATGGAATTTAGCGGTGCTTGTCCAGGATGTGGAGAAACACCTTATGTAAAACTTATCACTCAACTATTTGGTGATAGGATGATTATTTCCAATGCTACAGGATGTTCTTCAATTTGGGGCGCTTCTGCTCCAGCAATGGCTTATTCCACAAATGCAGAGGGAAGAGGGCCAGCGTGGATTAATCCGTTGTTTGAGGATGCAGCTGAGTTTGGTTTAGGATTGCAAATAGGTGTAAAACAATCAAGAGAAAGACTGTCAATGCTTATGAAGGAAGTTATGAATTCATCAACTTTACCAATTGATGATAAATTAAGAGAAGCATTCTCTTATTGGATTGAAAAGTTCCATTGTGCTGAAGGATCTAAAGAAGCAACTGAAAAGATTTTAAATGCATTAAATGAAAAAGATTATAGCAACAACCAAACAATTCAAGAGATTTTAAAACGAAAGGATCAATTGATTAAAAAATCTGTTTGGGCATTTGGTGGAGATGGTTGGGCATATGATATAGGATATGGTGGATTAGATCATGCATTAGCTTCTGGAGAAGATATTAATATATTAGTTATGGATACGGAGGTTTATTCTAATACAGGTGGTCAATGTTCTAAAGCAACACCTGCAGCAGCTGTAGCAAAATTTGCAGCTGGTGGTAAAAAAATTAGGAAAAAAGATTTAGGATCAATAGCTATGACTTATGGTTATATTTATGTGGCTCAAATAGCAATGGGTGCTGACATGAACCAAACAATTAAAGCTATAAAAGAAGCTGAAAGTTTCAATGGTCCTTCATTAATTATAGCTTATTCTCCTTGTATTAACCATGGTATTAAATCAGGTATGGGAACTAGTATGGCTGAAGAAAAGAAAGCTGTTGAAGCAGGCTATTGGCATTTATATAGATATAATCCTGATCTTAAAGAGGAAGGAAAGAATCCATTCATACTTGATTCTAAAGAACCAAAAGGAGATTACAAAGAATTTATTAATGGTGAAGTGAGATATTCGCAACTTAAACTTATATTTCCAGAAATTGCTGATGAAATGTTTGAAATATCTAGTAAACACGCAGCTGAAAGATATGAAAAGTATAAGAAAATTGCAGAAGGTTAGAATTTAAGTTGATTATATAAAAAAGGAAGGTTTATGACCTTCCTTTATAAATATAATTATTTTTGATTACTATCTACATGATTTTTGGCATTTATAACTTGTTCTTCATCAGGGATGTTCACCTTTGATACAGCCTTAAAGGAAGCTTGATTTGCCCATGCAGCTGTGTCATGGTTTTCAATAGGTTTAGCCATGTTTTTTAATTTAAATTTATTATCTGCCATAGTAGTTCTCCTTTCACTTTGCATTTAGCTTATGCAAAAACTATTAATTTATGCTTTACATAGTAGATAGTAGAGTTGTTGTTATACAATATTTTTTTATGAAAATTTAACAATCTATAAAGCTAATAATTATGGAATGTTGATAAATAGATGAAATTAAAATTTAAAGTTGAAAAAATATAATATTTATGGTATTATTATACTTATGTGCAAAATAAAAGGGTAATAGGAGTCGAGTTATGCAATTAGATAAAGTAAAAAGTCTTCCTAAAAAGGTAATCAATAATATTGAGGGAATAGACGGGTTAACAGTATATTTGGTACAAGATTACAATAATAGCTTTTTAAGAAGATTAGTTGATTTTGGTGAAAAAGTTTTTGGCGAGTTAGGAATGGATCAATGGGGGCTTGTTCCACAAATTAGGCACGGAAATGTTTATGTACTTAAAGAAGAAAACAAAAAAACAATATCTGGGTTAGCGATATTAATGAGAGATTGGGAAGATTCAGAAAAAGTATATCTTTTTGATTATGCAATAGCTGACGATCTTCAAGGAAATAGACTTGGATATTATTTTTTAAACATTATAATAAATAATATTGAGGAACAGGGATTCAAAAGAATGTCTTTGACAGTTGATATTGAAAATGAACCTGCAGTAAGGCTATATGAAAAAATAGGATTTAGAATATTAGAAACCAGTGTTGATGAGTACGGAAAATCCCATGATAGATATATTATGTTATTAGAATTTAATTAGTTGACTGTTATAAAAAAATCATAACCACCAGTTTTACTTGGGTTATGATTTTATTTTATCAAGCATTGCCTAACAATGTTTTTACATAATTTGGTATAGCAAATGAACCTTTATGAAGTTTTGTATTATAATAATTAGTTATTAATCCAATTGAATTCCATAAATCTTCATGTAAATCAATAATAGGATCATATTTTTTTGAAGCAAAGCCAAATAGCCAATGACCAGATCCATAAGTGGGTATATGTGCTTGATATACTTTCGCAATTGGAAATACAGTCTTTATTTTTTTATGGGCTTTTTGCATTGCCATTGCATCATTAGTATAATAAGGGCTTTCATGTTGATTTACTAATATTCCATCAGACGTTAATGCATTAAAACAGTTTTCATAAAATTCTTTAGAAAACAGTTCTAAACCAGGACCTACAGGATCTGTTGAATCAACAATTATTAAATCATATTCACTCTTTTTTGTTTTAACAAACTTTAAACCGTCTTCAAAAAATAGATTAACTTTTTTGTCATTTAGTTTGCATGATGTTTGAGGTATTAAATCTTTACAGATATCTACAACCTTTTTATCAATTTCAACCATATCTATTTTTTCTATATTATTGTATCGAGTTAACTCTCTGACAGTTCCTCCATCACCAGCACCTATTACAAGTACTTTTTTTATATTTGGATTTACTGCCATAGGTACATGAGTAATCATTTCGTGATAAATGAATTCATCCTTTTCTGTAAGCATTATATAACCATCTATAACTAGCATTTTTCCAAATTCTGTTGTTTGAAAAACATCAATTTTTTGAAAATCGCTTTGAACACTTTCAATATGTCTATCAATTCTTATTGAAAATCGAACATTGTCACTGTGTTGTTCTGTAAACCATAATTCCATTTAAATTTCCTCCTGATAAATATTAGTTCCGCTGTAAATTTCAATCATTTCTCTTCTCAAACTATTTGTAATTTCTAACCTTTTTTTAGGAGGAAGCTCATCAGCATCTTTATTAAATAAATAGTTTTGCAAATCAATTTCTTTTATAAGCATTTTTGTGTGAAAAATATTTGATTGAAACACATTAACATCTATTGCATCATATTTTTTTAATGTTTCATTATCTATATAATCTTGTATTGACTTAATGTTATGGTCAATAAAGCATTTTTTTCCTTTTATATCCCTAGTAAAGCCTCTTACACGATAATCAATAGTAATTATATCCGAATCAAAGCTATTGATTAAATAATCTAATGTATTAAGAGGTGAAATTTGTCCGCATGTTGAAACGTCTATATCAACACGAAAAGTTGATATATTATTTTCTGGATGATTTTCAGGATATGAATGTACAGTTACATGGCTTTTATCTAAATGTGCATGTATTGTGTTATGTTCTGATTTCCTGTATCCTAATTTTCCCCGATTACATGTAACATCTACTTCATCATCTGATATAGGACATTCAGCAATTAATACATTTACAGAAGCTCCTTGTGGTTCATAATCCTGTTTTGATATATTAAGAATATGGGCACCAATAATACTAGTTACATCACACAAAATTTGTGTGAGCCTGTCTGAATTGTACTGTTCATCAATATATTCGATGTATTCTTTCTTTTCTTTTTCGCTTTTAGCATAGCAAATATCATAAATATTAAAACTTAAAGATTTAGTAAGGTTGTTAAAGCCGTACAGTTTTAACTTTTTTTCCAATTCAAATATCACTACCTTTCCTAAAATATTGTTTCTATTATAAACTAAAGTTATTCTTATATCAAGAATAAAACTAGTTGGATAAAAATTTAACAAATTTACTTGTTGCATTATCAATTATAAGCTATAATATATATAACTTTATACCAATTATAATGTTTCAGGGAGGTAATAATATGAACTTATTGTCTATTGGGAAAATGGCAAAACTAAATAACATTTCTGAACAAACTTTGAGGATTTATGATAGAATGGGCTTGCTAAAACCATTTTATATTGACAGTGAAAATGGCTATAGGTACTATAATATTAAACAGTGCGCCATAATAGATATGATTCAATACATGAAACAACTTGGTATGACACTTAAAGAAATTAAAAAGCAATTTGAAAAAAAGGAACTATCATTATTAAAAAACATGCTCTTAAAACAAAGTCAACGTATTGATGATGAAATTGATAATCTGAAACATCAAAAAATGGCATTAAATAGAACACTTGAAAGTTTAGAACACTTTGAAAAATGTCCTCCTCCTTCTACTATTACAATAGAATATATTGGGGAACGATATTTATATTCTCATGATACAGCAGTGAATTTTTATGATTATGGCATTGAAATGTATGAGGAATTATTGAGAAGATTCAAAGCTCAGATGCTTTCAGATTCACTTCCTATGATATATTTCTGCAATGCGGGCACTATTATGAAAAAAGAAATGCTTTATGAAGGAAATCTTCATTCTTCTGAAATTTTTGTACAAGTAGATAAAGATTTTAAAGGAAAAAATATTAAGACTATTCCAGGTAATCTTTATTTATGTATTTACGGAGACAGCTTTGACAAAGAAATTTCACTTATTCACAACATGCTAGATGAAATCAACTGTAAAGGTTATGAAATAATAGGAGATTATATCTGTGAAGTAATTGCTGAAATGCCAATGTTTGATAATACGCAACGAGGTATGTACATCAAGCTACAAATACCGATTAAAATGCATAACAATAATTCAAACCAAAATTAATAAAAATTAATTGAAAAAAAAATAACAAATTCACTTGACTTTATACCGAGTATAAGAATTAGAATATAAATACAAGGTGAATTTCACTTTGAGCTGCCACAATATGTGATGCAGTTTATTCTAATTATTATATCGAAAGGAAGGTATTATTATGTTCAGAGAAAAAGTAAGAGTAGTACAATATGGTTGCGGTAAAATGTCAAAGTACACATTGCGATATTTGTATGAAAAAGGTGCTGAAATAGTAGGTGCTATAGATATAAATCCTGCTGTTGTAGGCATGGACGTAGGAGACTGGGCAGAACTTGGTGTAAAATTGGGAGTAACGATCAGTTCAGATGCAGACAAAGTATTAGATGAATGTGATGCAAATATTGCTGTGGTAACTTTATTTAGCTTTATGAATGATGTATATCCTCATTTTGAAAAACTAGTTAAAAGAGGAATAAATGTAATTACCACATGCGAAGAAGCAATTTATCCTTGGACAACATCACCTGAAATAACGAATAAATTAGATAAACTTGCTAAAGAAAATAACTGCACAATTGCTGGTTCAGGTATGCAAGATATTTTCTGGATTAATATGATAACATGCGTTGCAGGCGGAGTACATAATATAGAAAAAATTGAAGGAGCAGTAAGCTACAACGTTGAAGACTACGGATTGGCTCTTGCAAAAGCTCATGGTGCTGGATTGACACCTGAAGAATTTGAAAAACAGATTGCTCATCCTGAAACTCTTGAACCAGCTTATGTATGGAATTCTAATGAAGCAATTTGTTCTAAAATGGGTTGGACAATAAAATCTCAAACACAGAAATGCGTTCCATATTTTTATGATACTGATTTATATTCTTCTACTTTGGGAGAAACTATAGCAAAAGGAAACTGCATAGGTATGAGTGCAGTAGTTACAACTGAAACATTTCAAGGACCTATCGTTGAAACTCAGTGTATAGGGAAAGTTTATGGTCCTGATGATGGAGACATGTGTGATTGGAAAATTACAGGAGAACCTGATACAGAATTTTATGTAAAAAAACCGGCCACTGTTGAGCATACATGTGCAACAATAGTTAATCGAATCCCAACGGTTCTAAATGCTCCTGCTGGCTACTATACAATTGAAAAAATGGATAATGTTGAATATCTAACTTATCCTATGCAATTCAAAGTTAATAATTAAATGCCTTCTTCATGGCATAATAAAAATTAAATAATAAAATTTGAGCAGCAGTAATATAGCAATATATTAATAGCTGCTCCTTTTTATTTTGTAAGTTTTTAACTAGTTCTGTAAGGTGCTTGCATAATTTAACTTAATGTTCTATAATTATTGAAAGTATAATTATGATAAAAAGATATTGATGAGTTATGAAATGAGGTTAATATGAAGGTTAAGGATGTTTTTACTTTAAATAATGATTTCAAGAGTTTTAAACTTTTAGCTGGTGAATGTGGCGTAGAAAATGAAATTAAAAGTGTTGATATAATGGAAGTCCCTGATGGTGTTTATTGGGTAAAACCTGGAGATTTTATTATAACAACAGGTTATACCTTAACGAAAAACGATACCACGATAGACAATATCGTACAGATGATGATTGCAAGGGGAGCTGCAGCATTAGGAATTAAATTAGGAAGGTATATTGATGAAATACCAGAAAAAATAATACAATATGCTAATGAAAATTGTTTTCCAATCATTTATGTACCTATTGCAGCGAGCTATGCAAGTGTTGTAAGACCAATTTTAAATAAATTAGTCAGTGATGATAATTATGACTTTCATATTCTTAAACAAATAAGACAAGAGATGAGAAGACTTACAATTCATAATTATAATATTACTGCTTTAACAAATATGTTAGCTGATTATATCGGACAAGATGTGCTTATTTTTTGGGAGAATAATTTTAATTTAGTAAATCGCAATAATGTAATAAGAACAAATAAAATTAGTAGAATTTCTAATGTTATTAAAGATAATAAAACTAAGTTATATACAGAAAGTGAATTTTTAACGATAAATGATAATGAAAAGAAATATTATATTTTTAAAATTAATAGTTATAATGAAATACTCGCGTTTTTATGTTTAGAAATTGATATAGACAAGGAACTTACAAAAACTGATATTGAAATTATCAGAGAAATAACACCAATTATATCAATTTACTTATTATCCAATTCAAATAAATCATTATATTATAAGTCTTTAGATGAGTTTTATTTTAGTATATTGGAAAATAACTATGCAAATGATGATCTTAAATTACAAGAAGAAGCTTCTTATAGAAATGTAGAAATAAATAAAAGTAGATATATTTGGATAATTGAAAGCTCAATAAATGAACCAAATTCCCTAAATAGATTCACTAAAAAAATTGTATCAATAATGGAATTGTATGATACAGTTTTCTTTTACAAAAACACAAATAAGAGGATTATATTTATTGTAGAAAATAAGAAACTTCAAAGTAATATTAAATTATTAAAACCTTTTTTCGAGAGAACTGTTGAGGAATTGAAAAAGAGTTTTAAAGGAGAGGATTTTAAAATTGGTATAAGTAAAATTTGTAATAGTTTAAAATATCTTAATTATGCTTTTGAAGAAGCTAGTTTTGCTATTAAAATTGGTACTAAACTAAAAGAAAATGAAATTGTTTATTTATATGATGATTTTATAATATACCATTTGCTTTCTGAAATTTCAGATAATCCTACATTGTCTAAAATATATAAAAATACTATTGTAAGAATTAAAAAGAATGATAGTGAAAGCAATTCTGAATTGTTAAAAACATTGCAGAAATTAGTTCAATGTGATTTTAGTATCAGTCAAACTGCAGAAAAACTTTTTATTCACAGGAATACTTTATATAAGAGAATTAACAAAATAAATTCCTTACTTGATAGTGACATTGATAAATCAGAATACAGGTTACTCTTGCAAATTGCTTTAAAACTTAATGAAATATTAGAATAGCATGGAATTATCACTATTCTATATTTATGACTTAATCACTTTTTATACAAGGTGCACACTTTAACCAAAGATATTATGTAAAAACTTATACAAATTTTTATCGCTAAATATGTTACATTAATATGGACAATGTTACATATTATAAGGAGGTTAAATTTAATGGAATATCCAATAGGAATTGAAATGACTAAGGATTATTTGTCTTTTGAAGTAGCTAAATCGGCATATACATTAGTAAAGGATGTAATGCTATTAAAAGAGGGAGAAAATGTTGTGATAACTGGAGATTCTTCTTCAGATAGAAGAGTTGTAGAAGCAACTGCTAACGCAGTACTTATTGCAGGTGGTAATCCTGTAATAATATATTATCCTACATCGTCTAAACTCTATGCAGAACCAGTAAAACCAATAGGAAATGCAGTAGCAAGTGCTGATATATGGATTGAATTTGCGTATTCATCAATAATGTTATGTGATTCTTTCCAAAGAGCGATGAGCAACGGATGTAGATACATTAACTTAACAGGTATGGACGTTATTATGATGACTAACACGATAGGTAAAGTAGATTATCTTACAATGGTTGAACTTGGAGAAACATTTAAGAGAATCGTTCATG
>JAQVWY010000004.1 GCA_028709465.1 Tissierellia bacterium
AAATTAATGAAAATAGCTGTTATTGATGGTAAAGGTGGAGGAATTGGAAGTCAGGTAGTGGAAAGACTGAAGTCTTTAAATAACAATGATATTGAAATCATTGCGCTGGGAACGAACTCTCAAGCGACTTCTAATATGATAAAAGCTGGAGCTCAGGATGGTTCAACTGGAGAGAACGCTATAATTTGGATGAGTAAAAAGGTGGATATTATAATAGGTCCACTGGCAATTATTGCTGCTAATTCAATGATGGGAGAAATTAGTCCCAAGATGGCTGAAGCTGTGGCAAGCAGTGATGCCAGAAAATTACTGTTGCCAGTTAGCAAATGCAATATTGATGTCATTGGACTTGAAAATCTTCAGTTTAAAATAATTTTTAATGAACTAGTTGAAACAATCAAAAAAATATTAGATGAAAAATAAAACCATGAAGGTTATGTATTAGATGAACTAAACCTTTGTGGTTTTTTATTTTGATATAATGAAGTAATTATACTTTAATTGTAATTATATAGTGTTATTGTAAATATATTGGAGGAATTTAGGAGATATGAAAGATGTTGATTTAGCTAAGAAGCTATTAAATGATGGAAATTTAAATTTAGTAGTAGTTAAAGATTCAAAAGTTATTTTTAAAAGCAGAGAAAAAGGAATCAAGCCCTTATATACTGCTGTTAATGAAATAAAATATGAGATTGCTGGTTCAAGTATTGCAGATAGAGTAACTGGAAAGGCTGCAGCTATGTTATGTAAATATGGAAAGATAAAGGAATTGCATACTAAACTAATTTCAGAAAATGCAATAAATGTTTTAAAAGATACAGCAATAATAATTAATTATGATGAAGTAACTCCATTTATTAAAAATCGTGATAAAACTGGTATGTGTCCAGTAGAAACAATATCAATTAATTCAAATAATGCAGATGAATTATTAGATGGTATATCGAACTTTTTAGAAAGTATAAGGAAGGTGCAAAATGAACAATAAAACAAGAGAACTAGTAATTGGTGGGTTATTATTAGCAACAGGAATATTGTTACCTATGGTTTTTCATATGTTTGGAATGACAGGTCCTATAGTATTACCTATGCATATACCTGTTTTAATAGGAGGATTTTTGTTGTCACCAATATTAGCTTTATTTTTAGGAATTATTACTCCGATTATAAGCGGATTGCTCACAGGAATGCCTGTAATGTTTCCTATGTCAATAATAATGGCATGTGAGTTGGGGATATATGGATTAGTAACTTCATTAGCTACAAGAAAATTAAAGTTATCTCCATTGATTGCATTGATTATTTCAATGATTTTTGGAAGAATTGCTGCTGCTCTTGCAGTAGCTGTATTAGTTCAGCTATTTGGTATTAAAATGAACCCGATAGTATATATCAAGGGTGCAATTATTACTGGAATTCCTGGTATTTTAATTCAAATAGTTATAATTCCATCCCTTATATATGCAATTAATGCATATATGAAAAACAAAACAGCTAGAATCTAGTAAAGAGATTCTTAACTATCGTTTAGGATGACACTATCTTTCAATTTATAAAAAGGCTTTTTATGAATTACATAAAGAGTCTTTTTATTTTGCCTATTTAAATTTATTGAGAGGATATTTTTTATATGGTATAATAGTAAATACTCATAACGAAACAAAACTTAACAGTTTTGTTTCATCTATTTATTAAGTCGTTTAAGGCAAGCCTTTTTGCGGCTTGTATGATAAATATAAATCAATTATAGAATAAAACCTATTGTAATTAATGAAACGCTGGAGGAAATATGGATTTATTAAGGGGACTAAATGAAAAACAAAGGGAAGCTGCGGAACATGACAAGGGCCCTATTCTTGTAATAGCTGGTGCAGGAACAGGTAAAACAAGAGTTTTAACACATAGGATTGCACATTTAATACAAACGGGCAAAGCAAAACCATGGGAAATATTATCTATAACATTTACTAATAAGGCTGCAAAAGAAATGAAGGAAAGAATAGGGCAGCTTATTGATTATGATATAGACAAAATGTGGATTGGAACATTTCACTCTGTATGTGTAAAGATATTAAGAAGAGATATAGATAGATTAGGATATGATAAAAACTTTGTAATATACGATACCGATGACCAAAAAATATTAATAAAGGATTGTATTAAAGAGTTAAATTTAGATACAAAAAAATATAATGCTAATGCTATAAGAAGCATAATAAGTAGTGAAAAAAACAAACAAAATACAGCTGATAAATTTATTTCTGAAAATTATGGGAACTTCGCAATGAGAAATATAGGAGAAGTTTATTCTTTATATGAAAAAAAGTTAAAAATATGTAATGCTCTTGATTTTGACGATTTAATAGAAAAAACTGTTAAGTTGTTACAAACGAATGAGGATATATTAGAAAAATACCATGAAAAATTTAAATATATATTGGTGGATGAATATCAGGATACTAACAATGTTCAGTACAAATTAGTAAAAATTCTTGGTAAAAAGAAAAATGGTGAAAACAATGTTTTTGTTGTTGGTGATGAAGATCAATCTATTTATGGGTGGAGAGGGGCTGACATTTCCAATATTTTAGATTTTGAAAAAGATTTTGAAGAAGCTAAAGTTATTAAACTGGAAAAGAATTATCGTTCAACTAATGTTATATTAGATGCGGCTAATGGAGTTATTAGGAATAATTATCAGCGAAAAGGCAAAAATTTATATACAGACTATGAATGTGGAAGTTTAATTAAATTAGTAGAAACAGATAATGAAAAAGAAGAAGCGTTTATGGTATCTGCTTTAATGAGCAAGGAACATAGAAAAAACAATGTAAAGTATTCGGAAATGGCTATTCTTTATAGAACAAATGCTCAATCAAGAGCATTAGAAGAAAGCTTAATGAGAGAAGGGATTCCATATAAAATTGTAGGAGGCCTTAAATTCTATAATAGAAAAGAAATTAAGGATATAATTGCATATTTAATGCTTATACAAAATCAAAAGGATAATATTAGTTTTAATAGAATAATAAACGTACCTAGAAGAAAAATTGGACCTAAAACAGTAGAGACAATATCTGAACATGCTATGAGGACAGAAGTTTCAATGTTTGAATCTTCTTATGACGTGGAGGAATTATCACTATCCCAAGGAGCCATTAATAGTGTACAAAATTTTGTTTCAATGATGGAAATGTTAATGATTAAAAAGGATGTTATGTCACTAAGTGAGTTTATAGAGTCTGTCTATGAAGATACTGGATACAAGGCTATGCTTTTGGAAGATGATACTGTTGAAGGTAGAAGCAGAGTTGATAATATTGATGAATTCTTATCAGCAGCAAAGGATTTTGAAGAAAGATATTTAGAAAATAGTTTAGAGGATTTTCTTGCTCATATTGCCTTATTGTCAGACGTTGATAAAGCAGATGAAGAAAAAGATGCTGAAAACACAAGCGACTATGTGACCCTTTTAACAGTGCACAGTGCTAAAGGGCTAGAGTTTGATACTGTATTTGTAACAGGACTTGAAGAAAGAATGTTTCCTATTATTAGAGACGATGACGATGATGATGATCTAGAAGAAGAAAGAAGACTGTTTTATGTGGCTGTAACTAGAGCGAAAAGAATGCTTTATCTCACATATGCAAATGACAGATTAGTATTTGGAAACCATGAGATGAGATCTAGGTCAAGATTTATTGGCGAAATACCAACTGAATGTTTTGATAATTCTTCACCCCAAACTATAGCTGATAAAAAAATTAAACATTTAGAAGAAAATATTGCATCCCATAACAATGAAATTAATAGTTTTTCTTTTAATCAAGCAAGAAAAATGAATATATTTAAAGGTGGATTAGAAAATAAAGAGAAGGCACCTACATTAAAATGTGATAAAATGTCAGTAGGTGATAAAATTATGCATAAGGCCTGGGGAATAGGTACAATTGTTCAATTATCTGGAGAGGGAGATGACCAAAAAGCTGTCATTGCCTTCGATAATAAAGGCATAAAAACAGTTATGTTAAGTTATGCACCTATAGAGAAATTATGAGGAGAATAACAATGGAAGATAAAATTTCTTTAATGAAGAAATATGTTGAAATATTAAATGAGGCATCTAAAGCATATTATCAAGAGAATAAGGAAATTATGCCGAATATTGAATATGATAGGATTTATGATGAACTATTAGAGCTAGAAAAAGAAACAGGTATCACCTTATCTAATAGCCCTACAATTCATGTTGGTTATGAATTGTTATCTAATTTACCAAAAGAACGTCATGAAAAAATTATGCTGTCTTTAGATAAAACAAAGGAAGTAGTTACATTGAAAGATTGGCTAGGAGAAAAGGAAGGTGTACTTTCATGGAAACTAGATGGACTTACAATTGTTTTAACATATAAGGATGGCAAGCTTGTAAAAGCTGTAACTAGAGGAAATGGAGAAATTGGGGAAGTAATAACAAATAATGCTAAAGTATTTGTTAATATTCCAATAAATATATCGTATAAAAAAGATTTAATTTTAAGAGGAGAGGCAGTAATAAAGTATTCAGATTTTGAAAAAATAAATGCTGAAATAGCAGATGCTTCGGAAAAATATAAAAATCCTAGGAATTTATGCAGTGGTTCTGTAAGACAGTTGAATAATGAAATTACAGCTAAAAGAAATGTACATTTTTTTGCATTTTCTCTAGTGAAAGCAGATGATATAAATTTTGATAACTCTAGAATTAAACAGTTAAGTTGGTTGAAGAAACAAGGATTTGATGTAGTAGATTTTAAAAAAGTAGATAAATTTAATATTGAAGAAAATGTTGAATGGTTTTCTGAAAATATTGTTCAAAATGATTTTCCTTCAGATGGATTAGTTTTGATGTATGATGATATATCATATGGGGAATCTCTAGGATCAACTGCAAAATTTCCGAGAGATTCCATTGCCTATAAATGGAGAGATGAAATTAAAGAAACAAAATTGTTAGATATAGAGTGGAGCGCTTCACGTACTGGACTTATAAATCCTATTGCTATTTTTGAGCCAGTAGAGTTAGAGGGAACCACAGTAACAAGAGCAAGCGTTCATAATATAAGTATATTAGAAGGTTTAGAGCTTGGAGTTGGCGATAAAATAAATGTATATAAAGCAAATATGATAATACCTCAAATATCAAATAATCTTACAAGAAGTGGCATGGTTGAAATTCCAAAAAGTTGTCCTGTCTGTGGAGGCGAAACTGTATTAAAGAATGAAAATGATGTTAAATCATTATATTGCATTAACGATGATTGTCTAGCAAAACAAATTAAATCCTTTACCCATTTTGTAAGCAGGGATGCAATGAATGTTGAAGGCTTGTCAGAAGCAACAATTGAAAAATTTATTGCAAAGGGATTTATCAAGGAGCTGGCTGATATATTTCATGTGGAAAAATATAAAGATGAAATAGTTAAAATGGAGGGCTTTGGAGAAAAATCTTTCAATAATTTAGTTTCTTCTGTGAATAAAGCAAGACAAACAACAACTGTAAGATTATTATATAGCCTTGGAATTTCAAACATAGGACTATCAACAGCTAAACTAATTTGCAAAAAATTTAAATATGATTGGAATTTAATAAGTAATGCAAAATATGAGGAGCTAATTGAAATAAGTGGAATAGGCGATAAAATGGCTGAAGCTTACTTGAATTTTTTTAATGATGATAAAAATAAAATCATAATTGAAGATATACTTAAAGAAATTGAGTTAGAAAAAATTAAGGAAGTAAGTGAAAGTAAAATATTTGAAAATATTAATTTCGTTATAACAGGCTCTGTAGAACATTATAAAAACAGGGATGAGTTAAAAGAAGTAATAGAAAATCACGGTGGAAAGGTAACTGGTTCTGTAACCTCTAAAACAAATTATTTAATTAATAATGACAATTTATCAAATTCATCTAAAAATAAAAAGGCTAAAGAGTTAGGAATCGATATTATTACGGAAAAAGAGTTTATTAAATGGCTCGGTAGTGTACAAAATTAAAAAAAGCCTCAAAATTATCATGTCTAATGAATTAATTTTGAGGTTTTTAAATGAAAATATAATAATTTCCAAAGTTGACTAGAAACATTGGATTTCATTAAAGAGTGTATTCAATAATTGTTAATTATAATTTTCCTTTTTTGATTGAATAGTAACCAAATGTTGAAACTATTAATGCGCTTAATGAATCTACAATCAAATCTTCCATTGTATCACTAACAGCAGCATGTCCTTGTAATACAGTTCCATCAGCAAGCATGAATTTTTGCATATTTGTTAATAATATTGAATCTGCTAGAAATTCATAGATTTCCCATATAACTCCTGCAGCAAGTGCAAAGCAAAATGCAAAAAATGCTATAAAAAAGGGGCTTAATTTAGTATCTAAAATTTCTGCATCATTAAAAAATGCAACAAGACTAAATCCCAAAGCTCCTAGCATAGCACCACTAAATGCATGGAGAATTGTGTCCCAATGTGGTATTACATAATAAAAGTCATGTACTTCTCCAAGGTATATAGCACAATATAAGAAAATAAAATAAGCTATTTCCATGTTGTTAGGTATGTCAATTGACCATTTCTTCTCTACAAATGATGGTATAAACATAACAATGACACCTAATATACATTGAAGTAATGTGAGAACATAATCACTTTTAACCTTTATGTGGGAATTAACAGGTGCATCTGAAGGCGCTAACATAATGCGTATAATCGTATAAATTATTGACAAAACAAGTAGAATAAAAAGTATGATAGCTATGATTTTCTTCCAATTTCTTTTTTTCTTGTAAACTTCTTTATTCATAGAACACTCCAATAATATTAATAAGTAATTAAATTATATCATTATTATAATATTTAGTCCATTGTTTGATATATTATTATGATATTAAACTTTTCTTTAATACTAAAATACTAAATCATTTACTTTAATTTATATTTTTGATATACTATAAAAAAACATTAAGGAGTTTAAAATGAAATCAGCTTCAGAAATGATAGAATTAATTAAACATCAAGAGGAATCTCTTCAGTTTGATGAATTTAATGAAGAAATAGCATTAAAATTAGGACTTGCATGTATTGAAGAGGCTAAAGAAAATAACATACCTATTTCGGTAGAAATATGTATGAATGGGTCAACATTATTTTATTATAGGTCAAAAGGAACAAGCGACCATAATAGCGATTGGTTAAGAAGAAAAACAAATGCTGTTAATAAACTTGATATGAGTTCATTGCAGTTGTTTTATTATTTAATAGATGCTAAAAGAGAGTTAAAAAAAGATATGTTTTTGGATCCTATGGATTATGCAGCATGTGGCGGCGGTTTTCCTATTAGAATTAAAGGCGTTGGATTAGTTGGAAGCATTAGTTATTCAGCGCTTCCACATTTAGAGGATCATGATTTTGTCGTAAAGGTTTTAAGTAAATTCTTAAATGTAAAATTAGTTGACTAAAAATTTTAGCTAATGTTATCATCATTTTGAACGATAGTGAAAATTATAATTACACAAAAGTTGGTTATTAATTATTAGAAAGGGTGTTATATGATGACCAGAATATATATAACCAGGCATGGGGAGACTGAATGGAATATACAACACAGATTTCAGGGAATGAAAAATTCTGAACTTACAGAGAAAGGGATATTGGCTGCAGAGCTATTATCTGAAAGAAT
The DNA here is from genome assembly GCA_028709465.1 of Tissierellia bacterium. Classification (GTDB taxonomy): domain Bacteria; phylum Bacillota; class Clostridia; order Tissierellales; family Sedimentibacteraceae; genus Sedimentibacter. Next base: position 7,727 of record JAQVWY010000004.1, read on the forward strand.
GGAAAATATTGAGTTGGATTGCATTGTTTCAAGTCCTCTTAAAAGAGCTTTTCATACAGCTGAGATAGTAAGGGGTAATAAAGAAATTGAAATCATAAAAAATGAAGGTTTTAAAGAAATAAATCTAGGTGACTTTGAAGGTATGAATTATGATGAAATAAGCGAAGCATCCAATGATGTTATTAAAAAAATTCGAGATGATCCTTTTAATAATCCATATCCTAATGGAGAAAATTTAATGGAGTTTTATAAACGTGTTGAAAATGCCTTTAAAGAAGTAATAGAAAAATATAAAGAAAAATGTATTCTAATAGTAGCTCATGGAGGTACAATCAAGTGTATTGAAAGCTACTTTAGAAACCAAAGAATAAGCAAGGATTGGATGAGTGGTGTTGTTCATAATTGCAGCCTCACATGTATAGAGGTTAATGAACATAACAAAATTAAAGAGATATTCTATAATAATATTGAACATTTAAAAGAACGATTAGCATATAACTAAGCTTGAAATTGAATCTCTATTTTATCTTTATGAGCAATAGTTGCCATGCTAAACGATAGAGAAGGATTTCATAATATGAGATATAGATTCTTCAAGTTACGTCTAACATAGAATGATAAAAATTAATAAAATGTTATAAAAAGACTTATTTAAATTAATTTAAATAGGTCTTTTTGCTTAACTAATAATATTATTATCTATACTAGCTAGGATATTTTATTAATTTATTACATATAATGAATTATTCACTCTATATTCAATATTTTTATTACTAAATAATAAAAGGCAGTAAACGATTTCATCTATTATTTAATAAGGGAAATAAATAAAATAAAGTATTAAGAATTTAAATTTAATTTTATTAAATTTTTTACTTGTAAAATTAATTTAATAATGTTAAACTAATTTTCAATATACTGTATACAACAAACAAGTGTTTGCATATAAAGGAGGTAGTAATGAAAGAATTTAAAAGAATATTAGTCGCAAATCGCGGTGAAATTGCTATAAGAGTTTTTAGAGCATGTAGAGAGTTAGGTATAAGAAGTGTCGCTATATATTCAGAAGAAGATAAAGGCACGTTATTTAGGACAAAGGCAGATGAATCATATCAAGTAGGTAAAAATAAAAAGCCTGTTGACGCTTATTTAGGAATTGATGAAATAATCAGCTTGGCAAAATCAAAAGGTGTTGATGCTATTCATCCTGGTTATGGATTTTTATCAGAAAATTCTGAATTTGCACGTAAATGTGAAGAAGAAGGGATAGTTTTTATTGGACCCGATCATATTATGATGGATAAGCTTGGTGATAAGATAAAATCAAAAATCGTTGCTCATTCAGTAGGAGTGCCAACTATTCCTGGAATTGAGGAAGCAGTTAAATCAGAAGAAGATGCTAAAAAATTTGCAGATTACTGTGGGTATCCAGTAATTTTAAAAGCTTCTGCTGGAGGCGGCGGAAGAGGAATGCGTATTGTATGGCGTGAAGAGGATTTAATTAGGGAATTTAATAGCGCACAAAGCGAAGCAAAAAAAGCATTTGGTATTGATGATATATTTATAGAAAAATATTTAGAAAGACCAAAACACATTGAGGTTCAAATACTTGGAGATAATTATGGCAATATTGTTCATCTACATGAGAGAGATTGTTCTATACAGAGAAGACATCAAAAAGTAATTGAATTCACTCCTGCTATTAGTATTACAGAAGAACAAAGAACTAACATTTGCAATGATGCATTAAAGATCGCAAGGGCGGTTAATTATAGGAGTGCTGGTACAGTGGAATTTCTTGTTGATAAAGATGGTAACCATTATTTTATAGAGATGAATCCTAGAATCCAGGTTGAACATACAGTAACTGAAATGGCTACAGGAATTGATATTGTGCAATCACAAATTTTAATTGCACAAGGTTTAAGACTTGACTCACCAGCAATTAATATTAAATCACAAAATGATGTAGAGCATAGAGGTTATGCAATTCAGTGTAGAGTAACTACAGAAGATCCGGCAAATAATTTTGCTCCTGATACAGGGAAAATAGATGTGTATCGAACAGGCTCTGGTTTTGGTGTTAGACTAGACGGTGGTAATGGATTTACTGGCGCTGTAATAAGCCCATATTATGACAGCTTGCTTGTCAAGGTAACTGCTTGGTCTAGAAGCTTTGAAGATGCTATAAATAAGTCTGCAAGAGCGTTGAGAGAAGTTAAAATAATGGGTGTTAAAACAAATGTTGGCTTCTTATTAAATGTTTTAAATCATGAAATATTTAGAAATGGTCAATGTGATACTGGTTTTATTGCAGACAATCCTACTCTTTTACATGTTAGAGGAGGAGGAGATAAAGAACTTAAAGTACTTAAATATATTGGAAACATTGTTGTTAATGAAACGAAAGGGGTAAAACCGCAATTTGATGTACCAAGAGTGCCTAAAATTGAAAATGAAAATAAAAAACCTGGACTAAAACAATTATTAGATGAAAAGGGACCTAAGGAAGTATCTAATTGGGTATTAAATCAGAAAAAACTTCTGCTTACAGACACTACTATGAGGGATGCTCATCAATCACTTATGGCAACACGTGTGAGAACAGTTGATATGGAAAAAATTGCTCCGGTTATGGCTTCTTTAGGAAGTGACTTATTCTCAGTAGAAATGTGGGGTGGTGCCACATATGACGTTGCCTATAGATTCTTAAAAGAGGATCCATGGGAAAGGTTAAGCGTACTTAGGAAAAAAATGCCTAATCTATTATTCCAAATGTTATTCAGGGGAGCAAATGCAGTAGGATATAAGAATTATCCGGACAATGTAATTAGACAGTTTATTAAATCTGCATCCCAAAATGGTATAGATGTATTCCGTATATTTGATTCTTTAAATTGGATGGAAGGTATGGAAATTGCAATAGATGAAGTATTAAATCAGGAAAAAATAGTTGAAGCTAGTATATGCTATACTGGAGATATATTAGATGAAACAAGAGATAAATATAGTTTGAAATATTATGTAGATTTAGCAAAGAAACTTGAAAAAAGAGGAGCCCATATTCTTTGTATAAAAGATATGTCAGCGCTTTTAAAGCCTATGGCTGCTGATAGACTTGTTAGAGCTTTAAAAAATGAAATTTCAATACCTATACACTTACACACACATGATACTAGTGGAAATGGTGTAGTTACAATTTTTACCGCTGCCAATGCAGGAGTAGATATTGTTGATACTGCATTTAATTCAATGGCAGGCTTAACTAGTCAGCCACCTCTAAATTCAGTTGTTGCTGCATTGAAAAATACTGATAGAGATACAATGCTTTCATCAGATGATATGCAACAAATTTCTGATTATTGGGAAGCAGTAAGACCCGTTTACAGTAAATTTGAATCAGGACTTAAAACTGGAACTGCGGAAATATATAAATATGAAATACCTGGCGGTCAATATTCAAATCTAAAACCACAGGTGGAAAGCTTTGGACTAGGACATAAATTTGAAGAAGTGAAAGAAATGTTTAAAGAAGTTAATGAAATGCTTGGTGACATTGTTAAAGTAACTCCATCATCAAAAGCAGTTGGAGATATGGCTATATTTATGGTACAAAATGGTTTGACAAAGGACAATATTTATGAAAAAGCGAAAGATATGGACTTCCCAGATTCAATAGTTTCATATTTTGAAGGAATGATGGGACAGCCAGAAGGTGGATTCCCTGAAGAATTACAAAAACTTGTATTAAAAGGTAGGGAACCTATAAAATGCAGACCAGGCGAATTATTGCCACCAGAAAACTTTGATGCAATTAAGAAAATGCTTAAAGAAAAATATGAATTAGAGGGAACCGATGAAGAAGCATTAAGTTATGCGTTGTATCCAAAAGTTTATGAAGATTATCTTAATAGTTTAAAAGAAGAAGGTAATTTAATACTCATGGGCAGCGATATATTCTTCCATGGGCTAGAAGAAGGGGAGACTTGCGGGGTAAAAATAGCTGAAGGCAAAAAACTTATTATTAAGCTTGTTGAGATTAGAAAATCTAATGATGATGGCACAAGAGATTTAGCATTTGAGGTAAATGGAAACAGAAGAATAGTAACCATTAATGATAAGTCTGCTGTTAATCAGAAAAATGTAAAATCAGAAAAAGTAATGGCTGATACTGGAAATCAATATGAAATTGGGGCTAATATACCTGGAAATGTATATAAGATACTTGTTAAAGAAGGAGATAAGGTTGAGGCTGGTCAGCCTATAGCAATACTTGAAGCCATGAAAATGGAAACAAATGTATTATCCCCATTAGCAGGTTCCGTTTACAAAATACATGTGAGAGAAGGCCAAAGAGTAGAATCAGGAGAATTAATCGCAGAATTAGAATAAAGAATATTAAATGGGATGGTTTTTAATAATCATCCCATTTTTGTAAATTGCCTTTATTACGTTTTTGTTTTATAATTTATATAATAAATAAAAGAGGTGGAATATGAATAAAATTAAAACAGCACTTTTGCAAACCAAAGTATATGATAACAAATTAAAAAATATTGAGAAATCAATAAAGTTAATAAAAAAGGTTTCTAGAGAAGGTGCAGATATTGCAATTTTGCCTGAAATGTTTTGTTGCCCTTATGATAATGCCTTTTTTAAAGAGTATGGGGAAGAGGAAAATGGACCAGCATACAGAGCTTTAAGTGATGCTGCTAGGGATAATAATATATATGTTGTAGGTGGAACAATACCAGAATTAGATGGTGATAAAGTATATAATACGTCTTATGTTTTTGACAGAGGTGGAAAGCAAATAGGTAAACACAGAAAAATGCATTTATTTGATATTGATATTGAGGGTGGCCAATACTTTAAAGAGTCTGATGTTTTATCCTCTGGAACTGAAGTAACAGTTTTTGATACAGAGTTTTGTAAAATTGGATTAGCCATTTGTTATGATATTAGATTTCCAGAATTAAGCAGGCTTATGGTGCTAGAAGGAGCAGAAGTAATAATTGTTCCAGGTGCTTTTAATATGACCACTGGACCAGCTCATTGGGAAACATTATTTAAAGGAAGAGCTCTTGATAATCAAGTATTTACTATTGGGGTTGCTCCTGCAAGAGATTATGAATCATCATATCATTCTTACGGAAATTCAATTGTCGTATCTCCTTGGGGTGAAATAATTAATAAATTGAATGAAAGTGAAGGTTATATTATTCAAGAAATAGATTTAAATATAGTTTATAAAGTAAGAAAAGAGCTTCCCTTATTAAAACATATGAGAAATGAAATTTATTCGCTGAATAAGAAAGGGGACACACCTTCATGATGGTAAGTCTATGGGGTTAATCTTGAAGGAATGTCCACAAATTGTAATAAATTATAACCTTAATAACAATATTAATTATTTATAAATATTGTATTATCAAAAGGCTATTGAGGACATATATATAATAATAAGAATTTATATATTTATATATAATTGATAAACCTGAATATTGTCATCCTGAACGATAGTGAAGGATCTCTTATGTTGAGGTAATGAGATTCTTCAGGCTACGCCTTCAGAATGACAGGAAATTTAGTTATTCATAGCAATAACAAGGTATGGGGACGGGAATGTCCCCGAAAATTATTAGTGAGGGGATTATCATGAGAATAATAATAGATGGGGATGCATGCCCGCAAAAAGTGAGGGAAATATGTGAGCGTGCAGCACGTGAATTTAATATAGATTTAATTATAGTGGTTGATATTGAACATTATATTACAAGTGATTATGAAATAATCGTTGTGGAAAAAGGAAGAGATTCTGTAGATTATAAAATTGTTGAAATATTTAAACAAGAAGATATATTAGTTACACAAGATTATGGATTATCTAGTTTAGTGTTAAACAAAGCTGCTGCTGTTATACATACAGCTGGTTTTTTTATTAATAATAATAATATTGATCAACTCCTTGAATCTAGGTATCTCGGCCAGAAAATAAGAAAAGCAGGAGGCAAAACTAAAGGCCCTTCAAAGAGACGAAAAGAACAAGATATAAATTTTGAAAAGTGCCTTTATAAAGTGCTTTATGAAAAGTTCGGGAAAAAAAGACCAATGGGGAAATAGAGCCGTATTCCTTTGGCTCCATTTTTTACTTTAATTCAATACACTATCTATTACATCTTGAACTATGTGTTCAGATGATGATTTATTGTACATTTTTTTCATATTATTGCGCATTGCATTTATTATTGTAGGGTTTTGAATTAAATCTATTGTGCGATTTACTAATTCATTTGTGTTATTAGCAATAAATGCTGCACCTTTTTTTTCAAAATATAAAGCATTTTCTTTTTCCTGTCCTGGAACTGGTTTAAATATTATTAAAGGAAGTTGAACAGCCAATGATTCACTTAATGTAATACCACCTGATTTAGTTATCATACATGTTGCTATTTTATATAGTTCATGTATATCTTTTGTAAATCCAAATACCTTTAAATTATTATATTTCAGTGATTCTAATTCATTTTTTAACGAATTGTTATTACCACAAACTGCTGCGACTTGAATGTTTTTATTACTACATAACCCTTTGCATATAGTTTTTATATCTTTTAAAACACCAAAGGCACCAGCATTAATTAAAACTATTTTTTTTGACTGGCGGAAATGATATTTTTTATAAATGCTGGATAGATTTTCAAGTTCCTCAAAAGCTTCTCTCACCGGTATTCCAGAAACTACAGTTTTCTCTATTGGAATATTCATTTTTTTTAACTCTTCTTGCAGCTCATTAGTTGCAATATAAAACTTATCTATTTCTTCACTTAACCATAATTTATGTATATAAAAGTCAGTTACAATGTTAAATACAGGAATATTATCTCCCTTTTTATTTTTAATTTTTAAAGATGCCAGTATTGGAAAGGTATTAATAATTATATCTGGTTTAAACTCTTGTGATATTTGCTGTAACTTTTTATAGCCAAAATTTCTATATAACTCCATTATTTTCTTGTCAACAAGCTTCTCGCTGCCATAATATAGCAATGAGTATGCTTCTCCAAATTCATAGCTCTTGATATACGCCTTTTTAATAGTTTCTGTAATAAATGGATGAGATTCAGTAAACAAATCTACTACCGTAACATTTTTATATCCTTTATTAGTAAATGCATTTTTTAGAGCGTTAGCAACCATTACATGACCATTTCCAAAAGGTGCAGTTGTAATTAAAACATTAATATTCATAATTTCCTCCGATATAATAAACATCCTTGCAATTATGTGAATTAACTATTTTTATAAAATATTGTTAAAATATTATAATATATAAATAAAATATTATCAATAATATATTAATAAAGAATATATTAATTTAATATTTTTAAAGAAATGGACATTTACGAAATATTATGATTTATTGAAATAAATTTATTAGGGTAATATAATCATAAAAAGGTATATTATTTATGTAGTCATAAAGCTTAAAAGGAAGTAATAAAATAAATAAATAGGAACTAATTATAATAATATTTAGTTTTTTAGGGAGGCAACATGATACATGAATTTATTGAAACATTATTGTTTATTTTTATTGCGGAAATTGGGGATAAAACTCAAATTTTACTTATTACATGTGCAGCAAGATTTTCGATTAAACAAGTGTTGATTGGCATAGTTATAGGTGTATTTTTAAACCATGGGCTTGCAATATTAATAGGAATATATATATCAAATATAATTAATACAGATTTATTGCAGATTGTTGCAGGAGTAATATTTATTATATTTGGATTGCTTTCTTTTATTGATAATGATAGAGAAGAAAACAATAAACATTTATTTAAATGTGGTCCTGTTTTTACAGTAGCTGGAACATTTTTTTTAGGAGAATTAGGAGATAAAACACAATTGACTGCTATGACTATTGCCATGGAATCAAAATACCCTTTAGCAATATTAGCGGGCTCAATAGCAGGAATGGTAATAGTTGGATTGATAGGCATTACTATTGGAACTACATTGACTAAAAAAGTATCTTCTTATATAATCAAAATAGTATCAGGAATAGCTTTTATATTATTTGGTATTGTAAAAATATATAACACAAATATTTTTGTTTTAAATTATTTTGATCAGGGTATATGTATATTGATGATATTTTTTATATCATTGTATTTAGTAGGAAAACTAGTTATGAATAGGGAATAAGCATGGATATTAATCAAATTTCAAAGTTATTAGATGGAAATAAGGCTAAACCAATAGATGAGTATTTTAAATATGCAGTATTGGTTCCTTTAATTAAAATTGAAGATGAATTGCATTTTATTTATGAAGTAAGATCAATGAATATTAAAAGGCAGCCAGGAGAAATTTCTTTTCCAGGGGGTAGGATTGAAGAAGGTGAAACACCTCTTGAGGCTGCTATAAGAGAAACATATGAGGAAATTGGGGTGGGAAAAGATAATATAGATATTATTACTGAGTTAGATTATGCTACAAGTAAGAATGGTTCTTTCATTTACTCATTTCTTGGACATGTTAGTAATACTGATATTTCTAAAATTAAATATAATAAAGATGAGGTGTCTGAATTATTTTATGTGCCCTTATCGTTTTTTTTAGAAAATGAACCACAAAAATCTTATGTAAGCTATTATGCACAAACAGATGAGGATTTTCCTGTCCATATGATAAATAATGGAGAGGGATACGATTGGGGAAGTATTAGAAATTCTGTATACTTTTATAATTATAAAAATTATATAATCTGGGGATTGACAGCAAAAATAACTTATAATTTAATAAAAAAAATAAAGAAAATTTAAAGCCTAATAATTGAATTTACAGTTGAATTTTTAGTAAATTTAGAATTTGTTATAATTTTATCGATTAATTATTCAAGTGTAAAAAAAACCGTCAGTATTATGTATTAAAAGTTATACAAATTTTTTATAAATATTTATAAAAAACGCAATTTCAACATTTGATAAATTGGCACACAATTTGCTATGTATATAAGTAAGAAAATATAATAAAAAGGTTGTGGAGAAACAATAATGAAAAAAGCTATGATTTTTAACATTCAGAAGTTCTCTGTACACGATGGACCTGGTATCAGAACAACAGTTTTTTTTAAAGGATGTCCTTTAAGATGTCTTTGGTGCCATAATCCTGAGAGTCAAAATCTAAAGCAAGAAATGCTTTATGATAGAGAAAAATGTGTTATGTGTGGAACATGCGAAAAGATCTGTCCTCAAAAGGCTATTACAAATGTAAATAACTCAATGGTAACGGATATGAGTAAATGTGACTTTTGTGGTGATTGCGTAACATATTGTTTATATGAAGCAAGACAAATTGCAGGTAAAGAATATACTGTTGAAGAAATAGTAAAAGAAGTGGTAAAAGATAAGTTATTTTATAAACACTCTAAAGGTGGAGTTACACTTTCAGGCGGAGAGCCACTTTTACAAATTGATTTTGTGGAAGAACTTTTAAAAAGATTAAAAGAAGAAAATATTCAAACAGCTATCGATACATGTGGAGCAGTTAGTTTTGAAAGTTTGGAAAGAGCAGCAAAATATGCTGATATATTCCTATATGATTTAAAGTTAATGGATGATGAAAAGCATAAGGAATATATAGGAGCTTCAAATAAAAATATTATAGAAAATTTAAAGAAGTTAGCAAAAATTCATAATAATATCTATATAAGAATGCCAATAATTGAGGGCGTAAATGCCGAAGTCAGCCATATTGAAAAAGTGATAGAGCTGATTGAAGGGTTAAATATAAAGAAAGTATATTTATTACCATATCATGATATTGCAAAACATAAATATATGAAGCTAGGCAGAGATTATGAAGAAGCGAAAATGCAAGTACCTTCTGATGAAAAAATGAATAGTTTCAAAGATATGTTTGCAAAAAAAGGATATGAAGTTAAAATAGGAGGATAATTATGAGAGGTTACACTGAAAGAACTAAAAGATTGAGACATGAAAGTGAAACAACACAACCAAGCGTAAGTTTGGAAAGAGCTATTCTTGAAACTGAATTTTACAAAGAAAATGAAGGCAAATATGAAATACCTGTAATGAGAGGTTTAAACCTTTTAAATTACATGCAAAAAAGAAAACTTTACATTGGCAAAGATGAATTAATTGTTGGTGAAAAGAGTGAAGGTCCTCAAGTTGTTCCAACATATCCAGAAATCTGTGCTCATACAGTTGAAGATATGGATATAATGGATAGCAGAAAATTAGTTAGCTTTAAAGTAAAACCAGAAGATAAAATTACACAAAAAGAATTAATATTACCATATTGGGAAGGTAAAGCAACAAGAGATAAATTACTTGATCAAGTTTCTCAAGAGTGGAAAGATTGCTACTATGCTGGTATGTTTACTGAATTTATGGAACAAAGAGCTCCTGGACATACAGTAGCTGATGATAAGATGTATAAAAAAGGTTTCTTAGATTTCAAAAGAGAAATAGAAGAAGCAATTGAAGCTCTTGATTTTGAAAATGATTTAGATGCATATGAAAAAAGAGCTCAGCTACAAGGTATGGCTTATTCATGTGATGCTATAATGGTATATGGAAAAAGATATGCTGAATATGCTAGAGAATTAGCAGCTAAAGAAGAAGATCCAAAGAGAAAAGAAGAATTATTGTGGATAGCTGGAAACTGTGATGTAGTACCAGCACATAAACCTGAAACATTTGCTCAATGTTTACAAATGTATTGGTTTGTACACGTTTGTGTAACAACTGAATCTAATACTTGGGACTCATTCTCTCCAGGAAGATTAGATCAATATATTTATCCATTCTACAAAAAAGAAAAAGAAGAAGGTACAATGGATTATGGCAAAGCAAGAGAACTTCTTGAATGCTTATGGATTAAATTTAACAATCAGCCAGCTCCTCCAAAAGTAGGTATTACTTTAAAAGAAAGTGCAACTTACACTGACTTTGCTAATATTAATACTGGTGGTATCAACCCATATACTGGAGAAGACGGAGTTAATGAAATTTCATATATAATCCTTGATACAATGGATGAAATGAAATTGTTACAACCAAGCTCTAACGTACAAATAAGTGAAAAAAATCCAGATGAATTCTTACACAGAGCTGTTGAAATATCTAGAAAAGGTTGGGGACAGCCAGCATTCTACAACACTGAAGAATTGATTCAGGAATTATTAAATGCTGGAAAAACATTAGAAGATGCTCGTTTTGGCGGTTCAAGTGGATGTGTTGAAACTGGATGTCATGGAAGAGAATCATATGTTTTAACTGGATACTTCAATACTCCAAAAGTATTAGAAATCACTTTAAACAATGGTTTTGATAAATATACAAACAAACAAATTGGTTTGAAAACAGGAAATCCTGAAGATTTTAAATCATATGAAGAATTAAGAGATGCATTCTATAAACAAGTTGATCATTTCATTAGAATTAAAATTGAAGGTAACAATATTATAGAAAAAATATTTGCTAAATACATGCCAGTTACATTTATGTCAGTATTAACTGATGGATGTAAAGAGAAGGGTAGAGACTATAATGCAGGTGGAGCAAAATATAATACTAGATATATTCAAGTAGTTGGTATCGGTACAATTACTGATGCTTTAGCATCTGTTAAATACAATGTATTTGATGAAAAGAGATTAACTATGAAAGAATTATTAGATGCTACAAATGCTAACTTTGAAGGTTATGAACAAGTTAGAAATTTGGTTCTTAATCATACACCTAAATATGGTAATGATGATGACTATGCTGATAATATAATGGTTGATGTATTCGAAAACGTAAGGGATAAAATAAGAGGAAGAAAAACAGTTAATGGAGGAACATACCAAATAGATATGTTGCCAACAACTTGCCACGTATACTTTGGTTCAGTTATGACAGCTTCTGTAAACGGAAGATTAGCTGAAAAACCAGTTACTGATGGTATTTCTCCAGAAAAAGGTGCAGATACTAATGGACCTACAGCAGTTATTAAATCTTGTGCAAAAATGGATCATACATCTACTGGTGGAACATTATTGAATCAGAAATTTACTCCTTCTTCAATAGCAGGACAGGAAGGTATTGAAAATGTGTCTGCATTAATCAGGGCTTATTTTGAAATGATGGGACATCATATTCAATTTAACGTTGTTGACAGAGCTACATTGATTGAAGCACAGAAAAATCCTGATGAAAACAAAGACTTAATAGTTAGAGTTGCTGGATATTCAGATTACTTCAATAACCTTGAAAAAGCATTACAAGATGAAATAATCGACAGAACTGAACAATCATTCTAATTAAATAAAAAAGTATTAAATATACAAGGCCTTGATATTTATCAAGGCCTTGTTGTTTTTTGAAAATAACAATAAATAATTGGTGTATGAGCATACAAATTTAATAAATATAAAATTAAATGAAATAATAAATAAGATTGTATATGTATTATTAGTATTGTTTATTTTTATAGCTATTATTATTAAAGAGGGTAGATATGGATAAATTTATGAAATGGGTTATAAGGGCATCAATTATATTTTCTCTGATATATACATTCAAAACTAATCATTGGATTGGAACTGTTGGAGGTTTGATAGTATTTATTATAACTTTTTTTGTTGATTATTTAAATTTGAAATATTTAAAAATTAATAAAACAGTAATTGCAATTGTATACTTTTACTGTATATTTAGCTTAGTGCTGGGTAGTATGTGGAATTTTTATGATAATATTGAATGGTGGGATATTTTAATGCATATATTATCAGGTGTTATCCTTGGAATTATAGGAAGTTTAATACTTGATAATTATTCACATAAAAGTAAAACATCAAATTCTATAAGGTTTTTATTTGTTCTTGGAATAGCTTGTACCGGAGGCATTCTGTGGGAAATATATGAATTTACAGTGGATACTCTTTTTAAATTAGATACTCAACTGAGCAGCGTTTCAGGTGTGAGAGATACCATGTGGGATTTAATTACTGATTTTCTTGGAGGACTAATAGCTGGATTTTATTTTATAAAAATTAAAAAAAATTAATAAATAATATTAAATAAAAATGTTGCATTTATTAGGTATCTATAATATAATAAAAGAAATTAAACCCAACTAAATTAGTAGGAAATACTATGAAAAAGGAAAGTAATATATATATATACGATTTAGAGAGAGTATCCCTAGGCTGAAAAGATACTTATTGGAAATATATATGAAGTGCCCTTTGGAGTACAGTACCGAAATATAAGTAGGCTGCTGCGGATCTTATCCGTTATAATAATAAAGCATGTTAGTGCTTGAAAGAGGGCAAATTTATGCCAAAAAGAGTGGAACCGCGGATTATACTTCGTCTCTAATGTTTATTAGAGACGGAGTTTTTTTTATGACCTAACCCCATTTTTCAGAGTGTTTTTTCTGAAAATGGATGGTAGGTCAAACGCAACGATTATGATTTACCCAATTTATACGACCAGAGGGAGTAAATAAATTGGTGAACAGTTAATGACAAGGCAAAAATTTAATTAAAATTAGAAATAGATAATAAAGGTGTATATTTGGGAGGAATAAGCATGATTAAATTTATTAAATCAATAATAAGTGACATAGATTCAGTATTTGACAGAGACCCTGCCGCTAGGAGCAGAATAGAGGTGTTTTTATTATATCCTCATATTAAAGCAATTATATCTTATAGAATAGCAAATAAATTATATAGAAAAGAGCGCTATTTTATGGCAAGATGGATATCAAACAGAGCAAGACGCAAAACTGGTATAGAAATACATCCAGGTGCAACAATCGGAAGCGGTTTATTTATTGATCACGGTATGGGTGTAGTTATAGGTGAAACTGCAATTGTAGGGAATAATGTTACTATGTTTCATGGAGCTACATTAGGTGGGACAGGAAATGAAACGGGAAAGAGACATCCTACAGTTGGCGATAATGTAATGATAGGTGCATCTGCAAAAATATTAGGAAATATTTATATTGCATCTGGTACTAAAGTTGGTGCAAATGCTGTAGTTGTAAAGGATACAAATCCAAATTCTACGGTTGTTGGTATTCCAGCAAATGAAGTTAATAAAGATAGTAAAGTAGTTAATTTAACAGAAGTAGTAAATATAACAGATTATGTTAAATAATAAAATTAAAAAATCGGGGACATTCCTTTGCTGCTAGATCTACATAGATTGACATCAAAAGGTGTGTCCCCATCATAATCGGGGACATTCCTTTGAGACTAGACCCCATATATTGCTAACAAAAAGGTGTCCCCATTCATTAAAATATTGCATTCAATATTAATAATTCTACAAAACCTACAGCCCAAATAATAGTTGTTGTTACTGACCAAACTCTCATTTGTTCTTTTGCTTCTCTTATACCAAGTGTACGTGTTACTACCCAGTAATAACTGTCGTTAAAGTATGAATAAACTAATGAGCCAGTACAAGCTGCCAATGCTGCAAATACGGGATTAACATTTAAAGTAGCAATTATTGGTGCGGTTATTGATGCGGATGTTATCATAGCAACTGTACCACTTCCTTGTACAAGTCTTAACAATGAAGCTATAACGAATGGAAGTAAAATTGGAGGCAATGAAGTTTGTGATATTGATTGCGCTATATAATCTCCAGCTCCTGAATCACGAAGGACTCTTCCTAATGCACCACCACCACCTGTTACCAGGATTATGATACCTGCAGATTTTATTCCTCTCTCCATTAAATCAAGGGTTTCACTTCTCGAATATTTTCCCGATAAGCCATATATTGCAACTATTAATCCTATGCCAACTGCTATAACCGGAGAACCTAAAAATATTAAAGCATCAACAACTGGTCCTGTTGCTTTCATAGCTGTTAAAACAGTGTTTATTAATATAAGTATTATAGGTAATACTATAGGTGCAAAGGACATAAATGTTGATGGCAGTTCGCTGTTTTCATCTGTATCAACATCTTCATAAACTGGTTTTTGGTATGGAGGCCTTATCCAACCTTCACCATCTTCTGCAGGAAGTTGATAAATTTTTTTACCTAAATATCTTGCGTATAAAATAGCTGATATAGTCATAGGAATTGCTAAAACAATACCCCACAATATTATTGAGCCTACACTTACATTAAATAATCCTGCAACTCCAACAGGTCCTGGTGTAGGAGGTACTAAAGAGTGAGTGATTACCAAACCTGCTGCTAAAGAAACGCCAAGCGTTATAACTGATTTTTTAGTTCTTCTTGAGATAGCCTTTGCTAAGGGTGATAAAATTATAAAACCAGAATCGCAAAATATAGGAATAGATATTAAAAATCCTGTAATAGCAAGTGCTATATCTTCTTTTCCTTTGCCAAGTTTTTTAATAAATGTTTGTGCCATTCTTTCTGCTGCGCCAGATGCTTCAAAAATTTCTCCCATCATAACGCCAAAACCAATGATGATACCAATACTTCCCAGTGTTCCTCCAAACCCATTTGTAATTGAAGTTAAAACATCATTAGAAGGCATTCCACCAATAATACCTGTTACGGCTGCTGCTATAATAAGAGCTAAAAAAGCGTGAATTTTTGTTTTTAAAATTAATACAATTAAAATCGCTATACCTATTATTAGGCCTAAAATCATTTGATTGCCTGATATTCCTTGCATAATAACATAACCTCCGTTATTTTATAATATTTTTATTTATTAAAATTAGGAGCGTATAAAGCTGCTAATTTTATAGCTTCAACCATGCTTACTTCACCTGCTTTTCCTGTTCCAGCAATATCAAATGCAGTTCCGTGATCAACAGATGTTCTCAAGAAAGGCATGTTGTTTGTAATAGAAATTGTTCTATCAAAATCAACCATTTTTGTTGCAATATGTCCTTGATCATGATATAGAGACAACACAGCATCATATTTTCCCTTTAAACCAAAATGGAATACGGAATCTGCTGGAACAGGTCCAACTACATCAATATTATTTTCTTCTTTTGCTTTTTTAATAGCTGGTTCTATTTCTTCTACTTCTTCATATCCAAATAGTCCATGCTCTCCACTGTGAGGATTTAAACCTGCAACTGCAATTTTAGGATTTTGAATTCCTAAAATTTTCAATGCTTCTTTGCATCTAAGGATAAATTCATATACATTTTCCTTAGTAACAAGTTCACATGCTTTTTTTAGTGATAAGTGACGTGTTAAAAAGAATACTCTCAAATTATGAACTTGGAACATTGTTAATGGATTATACGTTTTTGTCAAATCTTCAAGTATTTCTGTATGCCCTATATAAGGGACTTTAGCTGCTCGTAACGATTCTTTGTTAATTGGAGTTGTTGCTATTGCATCAACTTTTTTATCAAGGGCTAAATTTATTGCTGTTTTAATGTATTCAAAAGCGGCTTTTCCGCCCATCGCCTGAACTTTGCCAATTTGCAATGTATTTATGTCAACATTACTTAAATCAATTAAATCTATTGACCCATGTTCATATTTTCCCTCTTTTGGATCTTTAACAATATTAATATTAAGTGAAATGCCACAAAAATTCATGGCTTGTTCTATGGTTCTTTTATCTCCAACCACTAATGGATTACATATTTCATAAATGCCTTTTTGGTTTAATGATTTTACAACTATTTCAGGACCAATTCCTGCTGGATCTCCTAAAGGTATTCCTATTATTGGTTTATTCATATAGTACCTCCTTTTATTTTAAAGTATGATATTCATTTGATAACTTAGTTAATAAATATTCTACGCATTTTATTAATGCTTTTTCATCTCCCACAAGTCCACCTTTTGTTATGATAGGCATATTGTTATATTTTCCTTTCCTAAGCCTTCCATAAACTGCGAGAGGTAAAACTTCGTCTTTTACTTCTATACTAGAACATCCTAATGCATTGCATACCGCAACAGTAACATCTCCTCCAGAAGTGTAAAGACCACCTATTGTTGATTTAGCTTTTTCTAACAAAATTGTTGTAATTTCAGCAAGACCATTATTAATTCTTTGAGATACTTCATCTTCTGTTATATTTAAATTTTTTGCTATATCAGATAAGTTTAATACTTCTTGTTCATTTTTAGTTGTAATAACTCCGATTACTTCATAATTTGCCATATTATTAATTAGCTTATTAACAATCCTTTGAACTTCTTGATCTTTCTTATTTTCATATATTAAACTTAAGGCATTTGTTTCAACTAATAATGGAGAATGTTTTAATCTTAGTTCATCCAATTGTTTCCTTGTTAAGTTTGATACACTTCCAACTGTAAGCATAACCTTTTGTCCAGGGCTAGCTGCCGGAACTTCGAGATACTCTTTTGCTACTGCAGCAGTAAAAGGACCTGGGTCAACGGAGATAATATTAAGATTTGAATTTTTAACTGCCTTTGCAATGTTTGCAATATCTTCCTCAGTCGTTGCATCAACCACGATAACTTTGCAACCCTTTTTAATTTCGTTTAATAGTGTGCTTTCAATTGTCTCTGACCCTTTTAATACTTTGTCCAATTCTACAAATCCTACTTTTTTATCTAGCTGTTTTTCAAGCAAGGACACAACATTTGAAGTATTAACAGGAGTTTTTGGGTCTTTTGCCACATCAGTTTTTTCAAGAGGAACTTGGTTAACCATTAAAAATCCACCAATGCATACTCTACCAGATGAAGGAAATGCTGGAACTACAACAGCATATGTATCTTCATCCATATTATCTAATACAGCAGAAATCTCTGAACCAATATTACCTCTTAAGGTACTGTCTATTCTTTTGGCAAATAACGATACTTCATCATTTTTAAAAAAATCAACTATATTTTTTACTTTTTTATATGCATCATTCTTATTTATTGCTCTAGAATCAGTGCTGATGGATATTATATTTAAATCATTACTTTCTGTTTTGTTGTATTTACTCAAATTTAGAAATGTAGCTGATTTGAAACCCTGTCTTGCAAGCAAAACACCTGTAGCATTAGCACCAGTTAAGTCATCGGCGATAATTATTACTTTTGACATAATACCTCCCTTTACTTTTATACTAAAATTAATTTTATGTTATTATTTCTTATTTCCTTAATAGTATTTTTATCTAAATCATCATCAGTTATTATTTTATGAAATTCATTTAAATTACAAACTTTTATAAAACCTATTTTTTGAAATTTACTGCTGTCAGCAACTAAAATTCTTTTATTAGAACATTTTATCATTTGTTTTTTAATGTCAGCTTTTGATGGAGAAGGAGTTGTTATACCGTGTTCAACATCTACAGAACTGCTTCCTATAAAAGAAATATCAGCATTAATATTTTTCAAAAATTCTACTGCATGTGAACCTAAAAATGAACTTGTTGTATTTTGAACACTACCCCCAGTACATAAAATCTCAAAATCAGTTGATGATGATAAATATATGGCTATCTTTAAATCAGTTGTTACAACAATTAAATTTTGCTTTTTAGTAAGAAACTTAGCAATTTCCATATTAGTAGTTCCAGCATCTAATATGACAATTTGTCCGTTTTGAACAAGTGATGCAGCTTGTTCTGCAATTCTTTTCTTCTTATCAATATTAATGAGACTTTTATTTTCATAAGGAATTTCTGTAATTAATTTTGAATTTAAGACAGCACCTCCGAATGTCCTAGTAGCAATATTATTATCTTCTAAATATTGGAAATCACGCCTTATAGTCATAGGAGTTACTTTAAGTTTTGTCGAAAGTTCTTCAACAGTTGCACTGCTGTGTTCTTCAAGATATTGAATTATCATTTGTCTTCTTTCTATTTGTAACATTTTGCCTCCACCATTCATAAATGTTCGATTATGTTCAATTATGTTGTTTTATGATAATTATATCAGCAAAATTTACAAAATCAATATAAATATATTTTTAACAAGAATTATTTCAATATCGAAAAACCTCCAAGCTTTAAATTAAGTGGAGGCTCAATCTTTATATATTAATTTTGTTTATTCAAGAATTTTTACGTTTTGTAAATTCACTGTAAAAGGCTCTTTTTCTTTCATTTGAATATGTCCAGATTCATAAGGTTTGCCGTCAATTGTTATATATACCTTATCTGCTCCATAATAATTTCCCAGGGTATTTGTTATGCATTGCAGTATCATTGATTCATAGTAAGACCCTGCATTCATTTCTGTTACCAGTTCTTTAGAAAAGTCTGCATATACCATCCCATCATTCATTAAGCTTAAACTATTTATAGATGCATGTTCACTTAATATTGGATTTTCCTTATTCTCCTTAATAGCTTTATGGATTACATCCTTTACACCTTCATTGGTTTTGAAAGAAATTTCAACATTTTTAGCATATATAGTATCTTTTTCTAAATCAGGATAATATAATGTTATATTTTGTACTAATGGAGTATCAGTTTCAATTTTACCTAATGTTGATGAAACTTCATAACCTTCACCTTTATTTACAGTTCTAACTAAACCAACATCTTTTGCGTAGTAATTTATTGTTTTATAATTATTTCCTTCAGTTGTTACTTCTAAAGCTTTATAATCACCTATTGGTGTTGTAATTTCAACATCAACATTAGTAATTGTAGTTTTGCCATCATTTGATGTCCAGTTATTGTCTTTTGTCAAAGGTTCCTTTAAAATTATTTTTCCATCACCGATATTTATGTCAGTAAAGTTTTGTCTATAATATGTTTCTCCTAAAGACAGAAGTTCTACGAGCTCTCCATTTTTATGCTCAAAAACTTTTACCATTTCTGTACCACCATTATTTGTTCTTGTTTGAATTCTTGTTTCAGTTATGTAATCTATAAACATAGTGTATGATGCATATTCATTGCCTTCGCCTTCATAAGTATATTTATTATCTTCCTTAAAAGGAAAATAATCCTGAATTTTAAGATCAACATTTTCAATATTGTTTTCATTATTGTTTTCATTGTTAATAGTATTATTATTTTCTTCATTGTTATCAACATTATTGCATCCCATCAGTATTATAAGAGATAGAATTAATATCGTTGCAATTCTTTTCATAAGTACCTCCAAATTTTGTTTATATTATTATACCCACTAAAAATATTAATAACAAAAAAATGTTAATATTGATAATATTTAATAATTAACTTTTGAATTTGTTGTTATTCAATACAAAATAATGTATAATATTAACAAATTATTTTTGGTTTCAATTATTTAATAAACTATGCAAATAAAGGAGAAATATAATGAATGCAAAATTCGGACTAATTGGACTTGGAAATATGGGAACAATGATTTTGGATCAGTTATTAAATCTAAATCTTTTAAATGAAAAGGAAGTTTATGTAGCAAATCGCTCAAAAGAGAAATTAGAGAATTTCAAGAAAGAATATAATTCAATTAATTTATGTGATAATATAGAAGTTGCTAAAAACTGTAGGAATATAATGCTATGTGTTGAACCTTCAAATGTGCCAAGTGTTCTTTTAGAAATAATGCCTTTTCTAAATGAAAATAGTTATTTAATGATTTCTACTGCTACAGTTGCCTATAATGATTTATATAAAATATATAAAGGAAAAATAACAAAGTTTATGCCAACATTAAACTCAACTGTAAGGGGAGGAGTTACACTTGTTTGTCACAATGAACTTGTATTAGATGAAGAAAAGAAATTTTTTGAAGATTTAATGTCTAATATGAGTGAAGTACAAGTAATAAAAGAAGAAGATATGAATCTTTGTCATAACTTAACAGGAAGTTTACCAGCAATTATTTCTGAACTTATGTTAGAATTTGTTAGAGCTGCATCAAAACATAGTATTAATATGACAATGGAAGAAATTGAACATATGGTTATGGTATCATTAGCAGGTGCATCTAAACTTTTTATAGAAAAAGATATGAAATTTGAAGATACGATTAAAAGAGTATCAACAAAAGGCGGAATTACATTTGAAGGAATAAAACTTTATGAAAAGAAAATGCCAGAGATATTTAATGAAGCTTTTGATATAACAATAAAGAAATATGATGACATAACAGCTAATGTTTCTAAAATTATAGATGATTTAGTAAAATAAGACGGGCATGACATTAGGAGATCCTTCACTACAGTTCAGGATGACAACAACCAAAGTTAGTTAACTTTGGTTGTTGTCATTTTATTGGCAATGTTGAATAGTTATCAACATGAATTATTTCTTCTGTAGAAAATTGTACAGGATTGGAAAATAAGGGACCATCGAATGCAAATGTATGATATTCTCCGTTTTCCCCACATATATCTGCTCCGTTTTTTTCGATTTCATTTACAATATCCCGGGATAATATTTTTCCTAAAAAACTATTAGACATTCTAGAATTATCAACAGTAGTGATAATTGATTTAAACTCTAGGTCTATGAATTCATAAACGATATTTTTGCGATTTTCATACATAAGAGGGAAATATGCCTTAATCCCAGCTTCAATACAAACATCTGTACACCATTTTAAATGGCCTTCAATATCAATATCACCGAAAACACAAATTTCTGCTCCTTGTTCACGTGATGATTTAAGTTTACTAACAAAATTTTCTCTGTACATTTCACCATTTGTTACAATAAGTTCAATGGGAATATTGATTTCTTTAGAAATCTTGTTTAAAAGATCAGTGGGTATTCCATGAAACCATGATCTATTTCTATCAGTATTGTATGTAGTTATTAAACCTATTGGTTTCATACCCTTTTGTATTGCTCTATAAATTGCTAATGTGCTATCTTTTCCTCCGCTATATGAGGCTACAAATTTTTTATTTATATAATTATCCATATTACACCTACTTGTAGTTTCGACTTATATATTCAATTTCATCTACATTATTTATATCATTAAGTTTAAGTGATAAATAGAAAAAATAGTTTGATAATAAGTTAGCAAAATCAAATAATATATTAGGTAAATCATTGCCTCTATATACATATTTGTACATCATTCTTACCAAAGCTTTAAATTTAGTACGAATAACATGAGATTGACATGCACTCTCACAACCTTGAGTGAGAACAAATTTATTACATCTATCTTTTGTCTCATCACGTAATTTTAAAGCGCATCCTTCTAACCAATTTAATTCATCCACCGTTACAGAAAGATAAGTTCTCAAAGATGGGTTAATATGATAAACCAGTTCACAAATAGTTAGTAATTCATTTTTTAATGATTTGTCACTAATTAATGAATGTAACAAACCAATTTGGCTAGCTATTTCATCTGTAAATATTTCAAAATCGCATCTTAAATCATTTTCTTCATCACTTAAAAACGGATATGCTTCATATTTACTTCTATATATTTCTTTTTTCATTTCAGTTTATTTTACCTTTCTAATATTATTATTGTAGTAAGTTCTGTTTCCGAATCCTTCCCAGCGTTTCAATGAATCTAGCATAAATCCTACCACATCCATATCATATACCCTGTTTAATAAATCTGAAGATATTACATTATTTGCCTTTCCATAAGCATAAGTATTACCATCTTTTAAAACTAAAACATCATCGGCGAGCCTCATTGCTAAATTAATATCATGTAAAACACCTATGACGCTGTGATTGTTTTCCAAAGACCATTCTTTAAGAAAATCTATTAATCCTGCTTGATGTTTTAAATCTAAATGATTAGTAGGTTCATCCAATAAAATAACTCTAGGTTCTTGAGCCAATGTTCTTGCTAAATAAACTCTTTGAAGTTGACCACCTGAAAGTGTATTGATTTGTCTGTCTCTACAGTTTAACAAACCTACAGCCTTTAAGCACTTTTCAGCATATTCCTTATCTTTATTTGAAGGATTTTTAAAAGTATTGGACTTCATATGAATATATCTGCCTAATAAAACTGTTTCAAAAACTGTATATGAAAAATAAACTGAAGATATTTGACTCATTACAGCAATGTTTTTACCAATTTCAGTTCTTGTCATTTTGGAAATGTTTTTTCCGTCTATTGAAATAATGCCATCGCTTTTTATAAGACCGGAAATTGCTTTTATAAGAGTTGTTTTTCCGCAACCATTTGGTCCTAATATACATAGATTATCTCCATCTTTTACAGAAAGTGATATTCCCGATATTACATCTATTCCGTTATAACCTGCAGATACGTTTTTTAAAGTAATCATTTATTTATCCTTTCTTTTCGAAAAGTATATATAAGCAAAAAATGGTGCTCCAATTAATGCTGTTATTGATCCCACTGGAAGTTCTGAAGGAGATGCAATAGTACGTGCTGCTAAATCGCAAAGAACCATGAATGCACCTCCAAAAAGCATTGACATTGGTATTACAATTTTGTGAGAAGAACCGAAAATTCTTCTCACTACATGAGGTGCAATTAAATCTATAAAACCTATTACACCTACAAATGAAATTGCACTGCCTGTAAGTGCAGCAGCCAGCCCTAACAAAAGCCATTTTAATTGAGGAACATCTATACCCATAGTAAATGCTTGCTCTTCTCCGAATGTCATAATATCCAGTTCTTGAGAATACCTCATAAGCCATATAACTCCAATTATTACAATGGGAAATAATATTGCAATAACCGACCAATCTTTTGAAGCGAAGCTTCCCATCTGCCAGTAAGTTAACTGGGTTACATGTTCTCTTGCAATAGCTGTTATTAATGTTAATATTGCATTAATAAACAATGAAAATACCATGCCTACTAATATTATTGTATTATTTTCCATATTAGAATCCATTCTGGAGGCAAATTTAACTGAAAGATAAACAGTCAAAAGTCCGCATAATAGCCCCACGAAGGGAAGTGTAAGCATGTTTAACAGTGGAATGGTAAATCCAGTTACTATTACTATAGCAGCTCCCACTGATGCCCCTGATGATACTCCCAAGGTATAAGAAGATGCTAAAGGGTTTTTTAACACAGACTGCATGACAGTTCCGCTGACTGCAAGGGCACCCCCAACTATAAATGCAAGAATAGTTCGTGGTAATCTTAATTTCCATACTATAGATATGCTGGTTTCTGAAATATCAGCAGATATAGGTGTTGAAAAAAAATTATGCATCAATATTTCTATTACATCCATTGGATGTATATATATGCTGCCTACTCCTATACCAAAAATTATTGCAATTAAGCATATTAATAAAGATATTATGATTTTTCCTTTAGTTTTCATTTTAATATACGTCAGGGTAAATAGCTTTTGCCATTTGTTCTAAAGCTATAATTATATTTTGGTTTGGTAAAGAGCTTGCCATATTGTCAACATAATAAACCTGCTTTTTCTTAATTGCAGTAATATTTTCCCAACCATTTCTTGATAAAATTTCATCTGTAGGATTTTCTACATAATTTACATTTGTAATTATTACGTCCGGATTTGCTGCAAGTATAGTTTCTTCTGAAACTGCAATCCAGCTTTCCTGATTACCAAGTGCATTTTCAGCACCTATTATTTCTATCATTTCATTTAAAAATACGCCTTTACCAAAACTGTACATATATGGTGCTGCGGCAATTTCAAAATAAACAGTTTTCTTGTTTTCTATAGAAGCAGACTTTTCTTTAAACTCATCAATTTTTGCCTGCATATCATCAACTATTTTCTGACCTTTCTCATGCACTTGCATAACATCTGCTATAAATATAGTATCTTCGTAAATTGCTTCTATGCTGTTGCTTGATGGTATGTAAATGACACAAATTCCTAAATCTTTTAAAGGTTTAAAAGGATCATTTCCTTCAACGATACTCATTGTAGATGCAAAAACAACATCTGGTTTAAGTTCAATTAATTTTTCAATATCAGGAGTCATTAAATCAAAATATTCTATATTTTTTGAAAGACCTTCAATATCTGTTGATTGAGTATCAGCTGCAATGATTTTGTCTCCAAAATCTAATGCAATTAAAGTTTCGGCAATTGAAGGTGCCATAGTTATTATTTTATTAATTTCTTCAGGAACTTTTATCTCATTACCAGCGCGGTCAACAGTTGGCAATGATATTTCTTCATTAGTTTGATCTTGAATTGGTTCCTTTGTATTTTGTGGTTCTTCACTAGTACATCCTGTGAAAATTACTGCTACCAATATTATTAATGTAGCAATTGAAATTAGCTTTTTCATTCTTTCCTCCATATTTCATTTTTATTAAACATTTCATCCCAATAAAAAACGTCTCGGAATAATCCGAAACGTAATGACCACAAATAAGCTATGGTAAATAAATTGCAGTTGCAATTTACCAAAGAATTATTTAGTTAAGCTATGGCAATATCCCTGTAAAGCATAGCATTTGCGGTATTACGCAAATAATATTGGCAGGTTTTCCGACTTAAGATCATTGCTTGTTTTTAACCTTCCCAGATTCATCCAGTGGTTTGCTTATCGCTTAAAAACAGCTTACTTTTCACGGCAGCAGGACTGTTTAGGCTTTTACCTAATTCCCTTTTATCGCATTTTATGCGCACCAATATCGAAATTGTTTAATTGATATCAGTATATTATACTTTTAAATCTATGTCAATCATTAATTAAAGGTGTGTCCTATCTTAAAAGTGTGTCCCCATACCTTATATTTATAAAAATAAACTAATATATAATTTTGTTCACATTATAACATTAAATGGTATAATATTAATATATCATTTTAAGGAGGCTACATGAACAACAAGATAAAATCAAAAAAAACTACAGGTTTTATGAAAAGTAATTATATTAGGGCATTTTTAAAAAAATATAAATTTAATTATTTGCTTGGTGTAATCTCTCTTATAGTTGTAGATATAGCTCAAACGAGAGTGCCAATTATTGTGGGATCAGTAATAGACCAAATTGAGAGTAAGAATTTTCATATGACTCTGATTAGCTCTGTTATCATAAAGCTTGTTTCAATTTCTATTGCTATTTATATTGGAAGAATAGCTTGGAGATTTTTTATTTTTGGTACAGGCAGGAGTATTGAAAAGGATATAAGAAATGATATGTTTTTACATTTGGAGAAAATGTCCTCTAGATATTTTCAAGATAATACACCCGGTGAAATAATGGCATATATGACTAATGATTTAGAAGCAGTAAGAATGGTTTTAGGTCCAGGTATATTATTTTTAATAGATGTATTAGCCATGGGAACTATAACCCTTTATAGCATGATAGTCCAAATAGATCCACTTTTAACATTAGCTGGAGTAGTACCTCTATTGTTAATTGCTGTTTCAGTAAGAATAATGGGTAGAGAAAATCGAAAACGATTTAGGAACAAGCAAGAAGCTTTTGCAGAACTATCAAAATTTGTTCAAGAACAGTTAACAGGTATTAAAGTAATAAAATCTTTCGTTCAAGAAGAAAAAACAATAGATGCTTTTGAAAGAAATGTAAAAAGAACTTATGAAAAAAATATGCATTTAATAAAAATTCAATCTTTAATGCATCCTTTTATGCAATTTATTTCTGGACTAGCCTTAGCAGTGGCTATAGGATACGGAGGATATATAACAATAAAGCAAAGAATAACCCTAGGAGATTTTACAGCTTTTATTCAGTATTTAAGTATGCTGGTATGGCCTATGGTGGCAACAGGAATGACAATTAATATATTTGCATCGGGAGCTGCATCTCTAGAGAGAGTTGAAAGTATTTTAAATGAACCAGTGGAAATAAAAGATTCAGAAAACCTTAGCAATATAGATACATTGTTAGGCAGTATAGAGGTAAAAAATCTAAATTATAAATATCCAAATACAGAAAATCAAGTATTGAAAAATATTAATTTTAAAATTGAAAAAGGACAAACTTTGGGAATAATAGGCAGAACTGGTAGTGGAAAAACAACATTAGTTACATTATTATTAAGATTGTTTGATGTTGATAAAAATACTGTTTTTATAAATGGAGAGGATTTATTAAATATACCTCTGAAGTTGCTTAGGGAAAATATAGGATATGTTCCCCAAGATAATTTTCTTTTTTCCGATACCATTAAAAACAATATAGATTTTGGTGTCAGAAAAGGTGAAATGGATAAAATTATTGAAGCAGCCAAAGATTCAGTAGTTCATGAAAATATAATTGATTTTAAAGACGGTTATGAAACAGTAGTGGGAGAAAGGGGCGTTGTGTTGTCTGGAGGTCAGAAGCAACGTATATCTATTGCAAGAGCTCTTATAAAAAATCCTGAAATATTAATTTTAGATGATTCAGTTTCAGCAGTAGATACAGATACTGAAGAAAAAATATTAAAACATCTTAATGAAAAAAGAAAAGGTAAAACAAATATTATAATCGCTCATAGAATATCAACAATTCAAAATTCAGATAAAATAATTGTATTAGATGATGGTAAAATTGTAGAAAGCGGAACACATAAGGAATTAGTACATAAAAAAGGTCTTTATCATTCTATTTATGAAAAACAGCTATTAGAAAAGATGCTGGAAGAACAAAAATAACAGGAGCTATTATGATAAAAAAGAATTTTAAAAATAATAAGAAATATGGTAATACATCATATATCAGACTTTTAAATTATGCAAAACCTCACACAATGAAATTTATATTTGCAATTTTAATTATTTTGTTTATTGTTGTAATTGAACTTTATCAACCCGTATTAATAGGTGATGTAGTAGATAAATTTTTAGTGCATTATGGAATTGCAGAAAGTAATATTGACACGAATTTAAACAATTCAAATATTATTGGAGTTGTTAAAATTGCCTTGGTTTATTTTGCATCTGTGGTGGCTATATTTTTATTAAGTTATGCTCAAGCGATAATACTTTCAAGAACAGGGCAAAAAATTATTTATAACATAAGAATGGAACTATTTAATCATTTAATTAAACTACCTATAAATTTTTTTACAAACAATCCAATAGGAAAATTAGTCACGAGAGTAACTAATGATACAGAAGCATTAAATGAAATGTATACAAGTGTAATTGTAAATATATTAAAAAGTATTTTCGTTTTGCTTGGGATAGTTATAACAATGATTACATATAATTTTAAGCTTTCCTTATTAACATTTACAGTAATACCTTTTATCGTAATATTTACGTTCACATTTGAAAAAATTTCTAAAAAAATACATAGACAAATAAGAAACAAAATATCTTCTATTAATGCATTTATATCAGAACATGTGTCAGGAATGAGAATAGTTCAAGTTTTTGCTGTTGAAAAAGAGATATTTGATAAATTTGATAATGAAAATGAAAATTTAAGAAAAGAACATATGAAACAACTATTTACCTTTAGTATATATAATCCTACCAACTTTGTTTTAAATATAACTGCTGTTTCAATATTAATATGGTTTGGAAGCAAAATGGTATTAGAAGGTACAATAACAGTAGGAACTATAGTTATATTTCAAAGATATATCAGCAAATTTTTTGAGCCTATACAAGAGCTGGCAGAGCAGTTAAACATTGTGCAATCAGCAATGGCAGCCTCGGAAAGAATATTTGGTATATTGGATGAAGAACCGGAAATTAAAGAAGATTCTAATTCAATTGAATTGAAAAGTTTTAAAGGGAAAATTGAATTTAAGAATGTGTGGTTTTCCTATAAAGAAAATGAATGGATTTTAAAAGATGTATCATTCAAGGTGAATCCTGGAGAAAATGTTGCCTTCGTAGGTGCTACAGGTGCAGGAAAAACAACTATCCAAAATTTAATATGTAGATATTATGATATTCAAAAAGGAGAAATATTAATAGATGATATAAATATTAAAGATATATCCTTAACTAGTTTAAGAAAGAACATTGGACAAATGTTGCAAGATGTATTCCTTTTTTCTGGAAATGTAAAAAGCAATATCAGATTGCTTAATGAAAATATTACAGATGAAGAAATAATAGAATCATCTAAATATGTTAATGCGGATAATTTTATTTCAAAACTTAGCGAAGTATATGATACCCATGTAATAGAAAATGGTGCAGCGTTTTCAGCAGGACAAAGGCAATTAATATCCTTTGCTAGAACACTTGTCTTTAAACCAGATATATTAATTCTTGATGAAGCAACTGCAAATATTGATACTGAAACTGAAGTTTTAATACAAGATGCACTTAAAAAATTAATGAAAGGAAGAACTACACTTATTGTTGCCCATAGATTGTCCACTGTTCAAAATTCAGACAAAATAATAGTTATGCATAAAGGTGAAATAAGAGAAGAAGGAAATCATCAAGAATTACTATCACAAAAAGGAATATACTATAAATTGTATAAACTTCAATATGAACAGGCTTTGTAAAAAAATCGGTTAAGACTATTGACAATTTAATTAAACTTTTATATTATGATATAAATAAATATTAGCAATGAAAAAGAGGAGTAAGTATAAATACCTTTTAGAGAGTGAAATCCTTAAGGCTGTAAGATTTCATAGGTTAAGTTATGCTGAAGGTAGCTTTTGAGCTTTTAATCTGAAATATCAGTAAGATTAAACGGATTAACCGTTATAAATACAAGAGCCGTAATGGAAATTAGGTGGTACCGCGGGTTTTCTCGTCCTTATATAGACAGAAAACCCGCTTTTTTGTATGACCTAACCCCATTTTTTGCGACGACAGGAGCAGAAAAAATGGATGGTAGGTCAACCGCACCGAATTCCCAATTTATGCGACGACAGGAGCGAATAAATTGGTGAATGAGCCTGCGAACCTAACAACAAAAAACAATTTTGACGAAGTAAAAATAATGGTATGTTTCACACAATGGGGTTCCCATTAAAATAAGTATGACGAAATTAAAATAACATATACTAAGAAAGGAAAGATGTAATGAATAACAATTTACCAAGCAAATACAACCCGAAAGAATTTGAGGAAAGAATATATTCTACTTGGATGGAAGAAAACAGTTTTAGAGCAGAAGTAAATTCTGATAAAAAACCATTTACAATAGTTTTGCCACCTCCTAATATCACAGGACAATTGCATATGGGTCATGCTCTTGACCATACCTTGCAGGATGTTTTGATAAGATGGAAAAGAATGCAAGGCTATGAGGCTTTGTGGCTGCCAGGTACAGATCATGCCAGCATTGCCACAGAGGTAAAGGTAGTTGAGAAAATAAAAAATGAAGAAGGTAAAACTAAAGAAGAGTTAGGCCGTGAAGAGTTTTTAAAAAGAGCTTGGCAGTGGAAAGATGAATTTGGCGGCAGAATAGTTGAACAAATGAAAAAACTTGGTGATTCCTGTGACTGGTCAAGAGAAAGATTTACAATGGATGAAGGTTGTAATGAAGCTGTTAAAGAATTTTTTATTAAATTGTATGATAAAAAACTAATTTATAGAGGACATAGAATCATTAATTGGTGTCCAGACTGTCACACTACATTGTCAGATGCAGAAGTTGAACATGAAGATACACCAGGTAAGTACTATTATGTTAAATATCCTTACGTAGAAAATGAAAATGAATATTTTATAGTGGCTACAACTCGTCCTGAAACTATTTTTGGAGATGTTGCTATTGCTGCACACCCTGATGATGAAAGATACAAACATTTAATTGGGAAAAAAGTTATTGTTCCAATTGTAGGAAGAGAAATTCCTATTATAGCTGATGAATACCCAGATATGACTAAAGGTACTGGAGCTTTAAAAATTACTCCATCTCATGACCCTAATGACTTCGAAATAGGACTTCGTCACAATTTAGAACAAATTAGCTGCATGAATGAAGATGGAACAATGAATGAAGTTGCTGGAAAATATAATGATATGGATCGCTATGAATGCAGAAAAGCCTTTGTAAAGGAACTTGAGGAAAAAGGATATATTTTAAAAATAGAAGATACAGATCATAACGTAGGTACTTGCTACAGATGTCATACAATAGTTGAACCAAGAGTTTCAGACCAATGGTTTGTGGCTATGAAAGATTTAGCTGAACCTGCATTAAAAGCAGGAGAAAACAAGGATGTTGAATTTGTGCCTGAAAGATTTACAAAAATATATAATCATTGGCTTGAAAATATTAAAGACTGGTGTATTTCGAGACAGCTTTGGTGGGGACATAGAATTCCAGCTTACTACTGTCAAGAATGTGGAGAAATAATTGTGCAAAAAGATGCTCCAAATACATGTTCAAAATGTGGCAGCACAAATATTAAACAAGATGAAGATGTATTAGATACTTGGTTTTCCTCAGGACTATGGCCTTTCTCAACACTAGGATGGCCAAATGAAACAGAAGACTTAAAATATTTCTATCCAACGGATGTTTTAGTAACTGGCTACGACATAATATTCTTTTGGGTTGTTAGGATGGTATTTTCAGCTCTTGAAATGACTGATGTTTCTCCATTTAAATATGTATTTGTTCATGGATTAGTAAGAGATGCTGAAGGAAGAAAAATGAGTAAATCCTTGGGGAATGGTGTTGATCCATTAGAAATAATAGATCAGTACGGTGCTGATGCTCTTCGTTTCATGTTAATGACTGGAATTTCTCCAGGAAATGATACTAGATTTCAAGTTGAAAAGTTAGAATCATGCCGTAATTTTGCAAACAAATTATGGAATGCCTCAAGATTTGTATTAATGAACATAGAAGGGGACATAATAGATGAAAAAACTGCTTCAGCAAATTACAAAATAGAAGATAAGTGGATTATTTCAAGAGTTAATAAGGCTGCAAAAGAAATGACTGATAATCTTGAAAGTTTTGAATTAGGTATTGCTGCTCAAAGAATTTATGATTTCATTTGGAATGAATATTGTGACTGGTATATAGAAATTGTTAAACCAAGGCTTTATGGAGAAGAAGGTGTTGATAAAGACACTGCAAGATTTGTTTTAATAAAAGTTTTAAAAGACATGTTAAAGCTGTTACACCCATATATGCCATTTATAACTGAAGAAATATGGTCTTACTTGCCAAATACAGATATAAGATTAGTACGTTCAAGTTGGCCTGTATTTAGTGAAGAAGATAATTTTGAAGAGGCAGAAGCAAATATGGAATTTATTATGGAAGCGGTTAGAAGCATCCGTAATGTTAGAGCAGAAATGAATGTAGCACCAAGCAGAAAAGCAAGAGCAATATTTTTACCATCAAAAGATAACTGTGAAGAGTATTTACTATATGGAGCTAGTTATTTTGCAACATTATCCAATATTACAGAAGTAAAAATTGTTAATGATAAAACTCAAATAGGTGAAGATACAGCATCATCAGTTATTGATGGAACTGAAATTTATCTTCCATTAGCTGATTTAATAGACTATGAAAAAGAAATTGAAAGACTTGAAAAAGAAAAAACTAAACTTCAAAGTGAATTAGATAGAGTTAATAAAAAATTAAGCAATGAAAAATTTATGAGTAAGGCTCCAGAAAATGTGGTTAATGAAGAAAGAGAAAAACTTATTAAATATGAATCAATGATGGAAAAAGTGATTGAAAGATTGCAGTCACTTAATAAATAAAATCTAATAATAAGATTGGAGAAAAAATGAAAGTAATTGTAAAAAAGAATTATGATGAAGTAAGTGAAATTGCTGCACAGGAAATTGTTGATTTGGTAAAAAATAAAAATAATGCCGTGCTTGGTCTTCCAACAGGCAGTACTCCTGTTGGAATGTACAAAAATGTTGTTAAATCATATAAAAATGGCGAGATTTCTTTTAAAAACATTACTACATTCAATTTAGATGAATATATTGGACTTAACAAAGACAATGACCAAAGTTATTATTATTTTATGAATAATAATCTGTTTTCTCATATTGATATAAATAGAGACAATATTAACATACCTAATGGAATGGCTGATGATTTAGAAAATGAATGTAAAAGATATGAAGAAAAGTTAAAGGCTGTAGGATATATGGATATAATGTATCTTGGAATAGGTATAAATGGTCATATTGGATTTAATGAACCAGCTGAATATTTCGAACCATTCACTCATGAAGTTAAGCTTGAAGAAAGTACAATTGAAGCTAATTCTAGATTTTTTGAAAAAGTTGAAGATGTTCCAACATCTGCATTAACAATGGGAATAAAAACAATTTTTTCAGCAAAAAAAATTATTTTAATTGCAACAGGAGAAAATAAAGCTGATGCAATTGCAAAAACAGTAAATGGCAAAATTGATCCTCAAGTGCCAGCATCAATATTACAATTACACAGAGACGTAACAATAATAGTAGATGAAGCTGCTGGAAGCAGGCTATAATATTAATATATGAAAATGGTGTGAATAATTAAAATTACTCATATCATTTTTATGTTTATTAATTTAATCATAGGCAGAATTAAAAATAGATAAATTTATAAATATTTTAAATTTAATATAATATGGGAGAGAGAAATGGTAACACAATTTTTTCAAGATTTAAAGCTAGAGTTTAAAGGTTATAATCAAAAAAAACTAATTCAAGATATAATGGCTGGACTGACTGTAACAGCGGTTGCTTTACCTTTAGCATTAGCATTTGGAGTTAGTTCCGGTGCTGATGCTGCAGCAGGACTTATTACTGCAATTATTGCAGGGGTTTTAATTGGAGGGCTTTCTGGTGCATCGTATCAGATATCAGGTCCTACAGGAGCAATGACAGCAATTTTATTGTCTATTTCAGTTAAATATGGCATAAATGGCGTGTTTATGGCAGGCTTTATTTCGGGAATAATACTTTTAATAGCTGCATTATTTCGTTTTGGAAAGCTTGTTTCATTTATTCCTTCACCAGTTATAACAGGTTTTACTTCAGGAATAGCAATAATAATTGCATTAGGGCAAATTGATAATTTTTTTGGGACAACTTCCCATGGAGAAAATGCTATAAGCAAATTAATATCCTATACAGAACTTGGATTTTCACCTAATATATATGCAGTTTTGTTTGGTTTATTAGTTATAATAATAATGATAATATGGCCTAAAAAGTGGAATGCAAAATTTCCTTCATCCTTGGCAGGAATAATAGTTGCTTTAATTATAAATTCGATTATTAATTTACCTGTTAATGTAGTTGGAGACATACCAAAAACATTACTGCCAGATAGCAGATTAATATTAGGTTCTCTGTCTTTAAAAAGCACAATAGAACTTATAAAACCAGCAATAAGCATTGCGATGCTAGGCATGATAGAAAGTTTGCTTTGTGGTGCATCTGCTGGAAAAATGAAAAATGAAAAGCTAAACGCTAATAGAGAATTAGTAGCACAAGGAATTGGTAATGTAATAATACCCTTTTTTGGAGGTGTGCCAGCTACAGCAGCAATTGCTCGTACAAGCGTCGCTATAAAGTCAGGTGGACAAACTAGATTTGTAAGCATATTCCATTCAATAGGTTTATTAGCATCAATGTTTCTGTTAGGTTCTATAATGTCTAAAATTCCATTGTCAGCATTAGCTGGTGTATTAATTATGACAGCATGGCGAATGAATGAATGGAATGAAATTAAATATATATTTAATAATAAATTTGGAACTTCAATTGTTGAATTTGTTGTAACAATGGCTGCTACTGTAATGTTTGATCTTACAATTGCAATTCTTGTAGGTGTATTTATAGCTATTATGTTATTTGTAATTAAAAATTGTAATTTAAAAATAGATGTTAGTAGTATAGATTTGAAAAGAATGCAAGGCCATAAAATTACAGCAGATCACAAGTATACAAAGATGGTATATATAACTGGGCCTATGTTTTTTGTTACAAAGGATAAGTTGAATGAATCCTTAGATCAAATAATAGATGTCGAAAACATTATATTTTCTATGAGAGCCGTTACAACTATAGATCTTTCAGCGGCTAGTACATTTAAAGAAAAAATATCCTTATATTTAGAGAATAATGTTAGAATATTATTTTGTGGAGTTCTATCTGATGTTAAAATAATGTTTGATCGAATAGGTTTATCAACACTGGTTGGAGAAGAAAATTATTATTGGGATGCAATTGGCGCAATTAAGTCATTAGAAAAAAATACTATATCAGTTAAATAAATTTATATATTAAATTAAAGATTTTCTTTCAAAAAATTTTGTACACATAATAAAAGCGGACAGATCTAAATATAGAATCTTCCGCTTTTATTGTTTATATTCTCTCATCATTTTAATCTTCTTCCTGTTTTAGTCCTCTCTCATGTAATTCGCATTCCTTTTGGCTACATTTATTATCAACATTATATATGCAAGTGATTGTACCGCATTTTCTGAAAGTCATTTTTGCAACTACATCTCTAATATCTTTCACTTGAAGAGCCATAATATTACCTCCCTATTTTTTCTCATAATGCATTATATCATAAAATTTGCAACTTGTAAATATAAAAATGCAGAAAGATTGAAAAAAATCAATAAAATAGTTAAAAATCTCAAAATAATGCAGGAAATATATTTTGAAAGTCAAAGTGTTAAAAATATAACTAACCAAAAGGTGTTTTGCAAAATGCAACAAAATTTTTAAATCTAACATGAAAACGTATTATTAATATTGATTTTACAATAAAAAAAGATTATATAAATATAGGTTTATATAATCTTTTTAACAATAAACAATAATCATTAAATATAATGTTATTTATAAAATAGCTAATATAATAAAATTCAATATAAATAATAGTGTTGAAACTATTAAAATAGGATGTACTTCATTAAGTCTTCCTTTACATAATTTAATTAAACAAAAGGTTATAAATCCTGCAGCAATACCGTATGATATGCTGTAAGCTAATCCCATAAATACTGATGCAAAAAAGGATGGAATTGCTTCTTCTAAGTTTTCCCAATTAATTTTAGTAAATGATGAAAGCATCATAACTCCAACTATTATTAAAACTGGTGATGTAGCAGCTGAAGGAACAATTCCTGCAATTGGTGTAATCAAAATACAAGCAAGAAATAACAGTGCCGTTACAACACTTGTTAAACCTGTACGGCCACCTGCTCCTATACCGGCAGCACTTTCTACATACGTTGTAGTGTTAGAAGTACCAAATATTGCACCTATTGAAGTTGCAATTGCATCTGCAAATAATGCCTTATCCATTTTAGATTTAAAACCTGTACTAGTTTCCAGTGATTTTTGATCTTCTTCACTAAAAATTCCACTTCTTCTACCTGTTCCAATGAATGTTCCAATAGTATCGAATGTATCGGATAAGCTGAATGCAAAAATTGTCATAATAACAAGAGGCATACGTGAAGGGTCTGAAAACAACGACATCATTCCCTTAGGACCAAAAGCAGCTCCAAATGTAATACCAAGATCACCAAAAGCGTTACTAATTCCTGAGGATGAAATAGATAAATTTGATAAATCAACAACATTAAATGGTATACCAATAATAGTTGTTAATATTATACTAATTAGGATTGCCCCCTTAACCTTTAGGACAATTAATATTATTAATATAACGAGACCTATTAAAGCTAATTGCGTGCTTGGATTAGTAAAATCAACAAGAGCAGGTATTATACCTCCATTAGTAACAACAGAAAAAATACTTGAGTATGTTCCATCTGCTATAAATTGTTGATTATTAATAGATATTATATTTGCTGCTTCAGAAGTAAATTGTATTATATTTGCTCCTTTTACGCCTATGTATGCTATGAAAATTCCAATACCACCGCTAATAGCATTTTGTAAGCTTTCTGGAATTGCTTTTATTATACTTTTACGAATCTTTGTAATAGTTATAAATATATTTAATAGTCCACATATAAATACAAGTGCTA
Organism: Tissierellia bacterium; assembly: GCA_028709465.1. Lineage (GTDB taxonomy): Bacteria > Bacillota > Clostridia > Tissierellales > Sedimentibacteraceae > Sedimentibacter. The sequence continues at coordinate 44,488 of JAQVWY010000004.1, forward strand.
ATGCTTGTTCCCATGAAAAACCCAATGCAAAAACAACTGTATAAGTAAAAAATGCATTAAGCCCCATACCTGGTGCTTGTGCATAAGGTACATTAGCAAATAAACCCATAACTAATGTTCCAATTACTGTTGCAATGATTGTTGCTAAAAAAACTGCTTGAGATGGCATACCAGTTGCTGATAATATTGCTGGATTTACAAAAATTATATATGACATTGCGAAAAATGTTGTTAAACCAGCAATTATTTCTGTGGAGACAGTTGTACCATTTTCTTTCAATTTAAAGAATTTATCCATAAGTTCCTCCTATTTTGTTAAAATATATTGTTTTAAAATTCAAAACATGAGTTGTTAATTTTCATGGTTTGAATTAACAATATTTAAATAGTATTGCAATTAAATAAGTTTTTTATTAATTAAACATGAAAATTAAATACTCATTAATGAACGAAAGTATTATATATTACCTAATACGAAAAGTGCAATAGCTTTTTTATAAAAAAATATCGTAATTTTATTTAAAATGCTTTATAAGTATATGTGTTTTCAATAATTGAGTTTGTTATCTTATTAAAGTTGACAAAATAAATACTCAAAATACGTACGATATTTATATAATATATGGAATATTAACTAGCAAATATTTATTGACATTAAAACCTAGCCTGTGTATAATAAGTAAAAGTTTATAAAAAGCTATGAGAGAAATAAAAATATCAGCAATTAACTATAGAGAACCAATGGATGGTGTAAATTGGTGTTATTAGATATATAATGATCATTCTTGAGCTTCTAACTCGAAATTAAAGTAGATTTGGACGTGTTCCTGCGTTATAAAGGATAGAGTTTAATAATTGTCATATTGACTTGAATGAGGCGATATAAAATATCGTGAATTAGGGTGGTACCACGAAGACCTTTCGTCCCTATATATATTATTTAATATTAATATATATAGGGTCGAGAGGTCTTTTTAATAGAAATAGTTTTTGGAGGTAGAATATGAGAAGTAATTCAGTTACAAAAGGTGTTCAACAAGCACCTCATCGTTCTTTGTTTAATGCATTAGGATATACGAAGGAAGAATTAAATAAACCATTAATAGGCATAGTAAGTTCTCAAAATGAGATAGTTCCAGGTCATATGAATTTGGATAAAATAGTAGATGCAGTTAGAATTGGAGTTGCCATGGCTGGAGGAACACCAGTAGTATTTCCTGCAATTGCTGTTTGTGATGGTATATCTATGGGACATGTTGGCATGAAATACTCTTTGGCAACGAGAGAATTAATAGCTGATTCAACAGAAGCTATGGCCATGGCCCATGCATTTGACGGGTTAGTTATGGTTCCTAACTGTGATAAAAATGTACCGGGACTTTTAATGGCAGCAGCAAGAGTTAATATTCCAACAATATTTGTAAGCGGTGGTCCAATGCTAGCTGGAAAAATGAATGGCAAAAAAACTTGCCTTTCAGATATGTTTGAAGCTGTGGGAGCTTATAATGCAGGTAAAATAACTATTGATGAAGTAGAACAATATGAAAACAGTGCATGCCCTACATGCGGTTCATGTTCTGGAATGTATACTGCAAACAGCATGAATTGTTTAACAGAAGCATTAGGCATGGGTTTAAAAGGTAATGGAACAATTCCAGCAGTTTATTCAGAAAGAATAAGACTTGCAAAACATGCTGGTATGCAAATAGTGGAATTAGTTGAAAAAAACATTAAACCAAAAGACATAATGACAGAAGATGCATTTATGAATGCATTAGCTATAGACATGGCATTAGGATGCAGCACAAATAGTATGTTACACTTACCAGCTGTTGCACATGAAGCAGGAGTTGAATTAAATCTTGAAATAGCAAATAAAATAAGTGCTAAAACACCTAATCTTTGTCATCTAGCACCTGCTGGAAATACTTTTATGGAAGATTTAGATGAAGCAGGCGGTGTTTATGCTGTTATGAATGAATTAAATAAAAAAGGTTTAATAAAAACTGATTTGTTAACATGTACAGGTAAAACAGTTGGGGAAAATATAAAAGGGTGTGTAAATAGAAATAATGAAATTATTAGATCAATAGAAAATCCATACAGTGAAACAGGCGGAATAGCTGTATTAAAAGGAAATTTAGCTCCGGATTCATGTGTCGTTAAGCGTTCAGCAGTTGCACCTGAAATGATGGTTCATGAAGGTCCTGCAAGAGTTTTTGACTGTGAGGAAGATGCTATAGAAGCTATTAACAGTGGAAAAATTGTAGCAGGAGATGTAGTAGTAATTCGTTATGAAGGACCAAAGGGTGGCCCAGGAATGAGGGAAATGCTTAATCCTACATCAGCTATAGTAGGAAGAGGATTAGGTGAAAGTGTTGCTTTAATAACTGATGGTCGTTTTTCAGGTGCTACAAGAGGAGCTGCAATAGGTCATGTTTCTCCAGAGGCAGCTGTTGGAGGAAATATTGCATTAGTTGAAGAAGGAGACATTATAAAAATAGATATTAATGAAAATACAATAGATTTTGTTATAACTGATGTAGAATTAGAAAAAAGAAGGTCAAATTGGAGACCAAGACAACCTAAAATAACTAAAGGTTATTTAGCAAGGTATGCAGCCCTAGTAACATCAGGGAACAGAGGAGCAGTACTAGAAGTATAATATATTCATAGTATTGAACCAGTTAATACAGGGCCACTAAAGAACTTAATGTTTTTTAGTGGCCCCAATAAATAATACTTTCTATTTACCATGGGAACATGGGTTTTTATATTATTTCCTAAATATATTTATTCTAATATTTAGGTACGTTTTCATAACGATATTTAATTATTAGTTTGTAAATATTTGTGTCCAGTATGGTCTTCCATTTGAATCAACAACGTATCCCACACCTATTTTACCAAAATTAGATGATAAAATATTTGCTTTGTGTCCTGGTGAATTCATCCATGCATTTACAACTATTTCTGGAGTATTTTGTCCATAAGCTATATTTTCACCCCATGCTGACCATTTAATACCAAATTGATTTAGCATATCTCCAGCACTTCCGTAAGTTGGAGATTGGTGTGCAAAATAATTGTTAGTTGCCATATCTTTAGACTTTGCTCTTGCTACATTAGATATTTTTGAATCTAATGTGAGGGCTGGTAAACCAGCTTTTTGTCTTTCAACATTTACAAGTTCTACTACTTTTTGCTCATAGTTTACATTTGACGAAGAAACTGTTGTATTGCTTGTTTTATCTTGGCTTTCAGGATTTTTTACTTGAGTTTCAGGAGCTGGAGCCTTTGTTTCAGGTTCCTTTACTTCTGGCTTTTGAATTTCAGCTGGTTTTTGTGTTTCAACTGGTTTAGTAACCTCTGGTTTAGTAACCTTTTTACAATTGTTATTGAATAATTCATTTAAGTCAATTGTTTTTCCATTTAAAGTTACTTTGCATTGATTTTTTACATTAGCAAATTTGCTAACATAATTTTTAAGTAAATTGTTGGAATTCAAATTTGTTTTTGTACAATTTGTTTGTTCTGCAGCAAATGCTGATGTAGATGATAATGCTAATACTGCAGATAAAGTTAATGCTATTACTTTCTTTTTCATAATTCACTCCTATTTAGTTTTAGATTTTTTGGAAGGTAATTTCTACCTTTTACAAAATTTTGGAACTTGTTAATGAGCTTTTTCGTCATAAGGAATTATAGCATCTAACCCCTTGCCATTAAACCCTCAATAGTTTCTTGAAATGGTAAATGTGACAAATATATTACACAATAATGCATAATAAAGAAATTATTACAAATTTATTACAAGTATTAAGAGTTTTAATCACTAAATATTAATAAAATTTTATGGATTTTATCATAATATGCATATGTTTACTTATTTTTCTAACAAAAAGTAATGTGAATTTATTAAAGATATGTGTTTTATATGAAAAATGAACATAATCTTGACAATAACTAAAATATATATTATCATTCCTATATTAATACATATATTATAAATTAACATAAACAGATATTAAATAACAATTTAGTTACAAATTTATAGCGTACAAAGGGACTTCTCACAGTAAAAAGAAGACATTACAAAGTAAAACGGAGGAAAAGAATGGAACAAAGAAATGTTTTTGATGTTTTAAAAGAAAGAGGTTATATAGAGCAATGTACTCATGAGGAGGAAATTAGGGAACTACTGGGTAAAGAGTCAGTAACCTTTTATATAGGATTTGATCCTACAGCTGATAGCCTTCATATAGGACATTACATACAAATAATGGTAATGTCAATTATGCAGAAATATGGACATAAACCCATAGCCTTATTAGGTGGCGGAACTACAATGATAGGAGACCCAAGCGATAGAACAGGAATGCGTTCAATTATGACACAGGAAATTATAGCTCAAAATGCTGAAAACTTTAAGAAGGTATTTAATAAATTTTTAGATTTTTCAAATGATAAAGCTATAATGGTTAATAATGCAGAATGGTTATTACCTTTAAATTATCTGGATTTCATGAGAGAAGTTGGAATTCATTTTTCTGTAAACAGAATGCTTACAGCAGATTGCTATAAAAATAGAATGGAAACAGGACTTACATTTTTTGAATTTGGATATATGTTGATGCAATCATACGATTTTTATGTTTTAAATCAAAAATATGACTGTAAAATGCAATTTGGCGGAAATGACCAATGGTCAAACATAATCGGCGGTATTGAATTAACAAGAAAAAAAGCTGGTAATCAGGTTTTTGGAATGACTTTTTCACTTCTCACAAACAGCGAAGGAAAGAAAATGGGTAAAACTGAAAAAGGAGCTTTATGGTTAGACAGAGAAAAGACAACTCCTTATGAGTTTTATCAATATTGGAGAAATATTGATGATGCGGATGTAGAAAAGTGTTTAGCACTATTAACTTTTTTACCTATGGATGAAGTTAAGAGATTAGGTGCATTGAAGGATGCTGAAATAAATAAAGCAAAGGAAATATTAGCTTATGAAGTTACAAAATTAATTCATTCTGAAGAAGATGCAATTAAGGCTCAAGAAGCTGCAAGATCATTGTTTTCTGGTGGCGCTGATTCAGAAAATATTCCTACAACAGAGCTTTCAAAAAATGAATTAGGAGATGGGTATTCAGTAATTGATTTAATGATTAAAGCAGGACTCATTAAAACAAAAAGTGAAGGAAGAAGATTAATTGAACAATCAGGAGTTTCAATTAATGAAGAAATAGTAAATGATGTAAAAGCAGTAGTATCTGAATCGGATTTCAAAGACGAAAAACTTATGATAAAAAAAGGTAAGAAAGTATATCATAGAATTAAATTAGTATAAAAAATAATTTTCAACGGGGTTTTGCACTTTAAAATTAGTGTAATGCCCTTTTTTTATAATGTGTATTTTTTTCAACGAAAAGCTCTTTATTAATATAATAAAAATTATTAATAGTTTAAGGAAATTATGGTAAAATATATATATCAAACAAAGGAGTGTGATTTAATGTTAAATAAACAACTTATAGAAGATACCCTTACAGCTGCTTTGTCAACTGGTGGAGATTTTGCAGAAGTTTTTGTAGAAGATAGAACAAACAATGGTATTGTCATGATAGGCGGCAAAGTAGAAAGTACTATGTCAGGTAGAGACTATGGCGTAGGTATAAGAATTTTTAAGGGATTTAATAGTGTTTATGCATATACTAACAAATCTGACAGGGATACTTTGATATCGACAGCTAATAAGGCTGCAGCTGCAGTAGAAGGAAACAATGGCAGCATTATAATTAATTTATCAAAGTCAGATGTAAAAAATATTCATGAAATAAAAATAGACCCAAATACAATTGAAAAGACAAGAAAAGTTGAAATAATGAAAAGAGCCTATAATGCAGCATTTAATTATGATGATTTAATTACTCAAGTTACAGTAAATTTAGCAGATCATGTCCAAAACATAATGATTGCAAATTCAGAAGGACTGTGGAAAGAAGATAAAAGAGTGCGCTCAAGATTAGCTATTCAATCAATAGCTTCTAAAAATGGAGAAATGCAATCAGGTTTTTATGGGCCGGGAGCCATGAAAGGATATGAATTTTTTGAAAATTTAGACGTTGAAAAATATGCGAAAGAAACTGCGAGAATTGCAATGACTATGGTAAATGCAAAATATAGCCCAAGTGGGAAAATGCCTGTAATTATAGATAATGGCTTTGGTGGAGTAATCTTCCATGAAGCTTCAGGTCATGGGTTAGAAGCAACATCAGTAGCGAAGGGATTATCAGTTTACTGTGATAAAATAGGCCAAAAAGTTGCGTCTCCACTGGTAACTGCAATAGATGATGGCACTATTCCTAGTGAATGGGGTTCAATTAATATTGATGATGAAGGCACTTCATCTCAAAGAAATGTACTTATTGAAAATGGTGTTCTAAAAGGATATATGATAGATAAATTAAATGCAAGAAGAATGAATATGGATATAACAGGTTCATCTAGAAGACAATCATATAAATATCCACCTACATCTCGTATGACAAATACATATATAGACAATGGGAAATCAACAACATATGAAATAATTGCAAATACTGAAAAAGGTTTGTATGCAAAATATATGGGCGGAGGTTCCGTTAATCCAAGCACTGGAGAGTTTAATTTTGCTGTAATGGAAGGTTATATAGTTGAAAATGGTAAAATTAAAGAGCCAGTCAGAGGTGCCACATTAATAGGTAAAGGAATTGACGTATTGAATAAAATAGATATGGTAGGAAATAATTTATCATTTGGTCAGGGTATGTGTGGCTCTGTAAGCGGAAGCATTCCTACTAATGTTGGTCAACCAATGATTAGAGTTTCAGAAATAACAGTAGGTGGAAGGGAGAGTGAAGTATGATGGATATAAAGCCAATTATTGAAAAGCTCTTTGAAGAGGGAAAGAAGCAAGGCATGAGTGACATGGAAGTGTTTTATGGAGGTGGCAGCAGCTTATCTTTAAAGGTTTTTGAAAAAGAACTTGATGGTTATAGTTTATCGGAATCTGAAGGCTTGTCTTTTAGAGGAGTTTATAATGGAAAGATGGGATATTCTTACACTGAAAAGGTGGATGAAACTTCTATAGATTTTCTAATAAAAGGTGCTATTGAAAATGCTAAGGTTATAGATTCAGATGACGAAGAATGTATTTTTGAAGGCTCCAAAGAATATAAGGAAGTAAATAATTTCAATCCGAAGCTAGAACAAGTGAAAGAAGAAGAAAAAATAAAATTTGTCAGAGATTTAGAAGAAGAGTGTCTTAAAATTGATAAAAGAATTGCGAAGGTTGAAACATGTGTATATGGCGATGGATATGGTGAAACAATTATTTCTAATTCTAAAGGATTATTTCTTCAAGAAAAAAATAATATAGCATATACATACGTTGTAGTTCTAGCTAAAGAAAATGATGATATTAAAACAGGTTTTGCATATAGAACAGGAAATGATTTTACCAAATTTAGCTATCAAGAAATAGCGCAAGAAGCTGTTAAAGATGCTTTATCACAGCTTGGTGCATCTTCTATTAAATCAGGTGATTATACTATAGTGTTAAGAAATAACGCTTCTGCTGATTTATTAGAAGCATTTTCTGGTATTTTCTCTGCAGAAAATGTTCAAAAAGATTTATCTCTTTTAAAAGGTAAAATTGGAGAAAAAATAGGAAGTGACAACTTTACTATCATAGATGATCCATTTATGGAGGAAGGACTTGCTTCAAAATCCTTTGACGGTGAGGGAGTTGCGTGTAAATACAAAAAAGTAGTAGATAAAGGTGTTTTAACAACTTATTTGCATAATTTAAAAACTGCAAAAAAAGATAATGTACAAACAACTGGTAATGCTAGTAAAAGTTCTTATAAATCTCCAATTGATATTACTCCATCTAATTTTTATATAGAAAAAGGAAGTAGATCTTTAGATGAAATAATATCATCTATAGATAAAGGCTTATTAATTTCTGATTTACAAGGACTTCATTCAGGATTAAATACAGTTTCAGGTGATTTTTCATTGGCAGCTGGAGGATATGAAATTGAAGAGGGAAAAATTAAAAGACCAATAGAGCAAATTACAGTTGCAGGAAATTACTTTGATTTATTAAAAAATATTGAAGAGGTAGGTTCAGATTTGAAATTTGGTCTACCAGGGGAAGCATATATAGGTTCTCCTTCTATTAAAATTAAATATCTCTCAATAGCAGGAGAATAAAAATTATAGCTATCCTGTCATTCTGAAGGCGTAGCCGCCTTAACTATCCTTCAGGACGAAAAAATTGAATACTATAAGAAAAAGGGCTGATACAATAGTAAATATTTTACTATTGTATCAGCCCTTTAAAAGCTCGTTTCTATATGTTAATCTACTCTTTCATGTTCGTTGAATAATAATGTAATGCAGTATAATCCTGCTAATCCTACAATGCCATATACTATTCTACTTAAAATTGCTGTTTGGCCGCCAAATATTGAAGCAACTAGATCATACTGAAACAGTGAAATTAAGCCCCAATTTAAAGCGCCAATTATTACTAATACTAAAGCTAATTTATTCATAAATATTTCCTCCTATTATTTTAGTACAATCTTATTATTTCAAAATAATGTTAAACTATGCATATATTTAAAATTTATTATTTAAAACATGTAAATTTCCAATCGACAAAAAAATATAAATTACAACTATTTCCACGGAAATAATGCATTAAGTTTATCCTTATTAATTTAACATATCTTAAATGTTTGAATATAATAAATCAAAGTGAATATCATAAGAGGAGGTAGTTATGGAAAATATAAATTGCGATCACTGTAAGCCAGCAATAGAATCAGTTGAATCGAATAAAGAAGTTATTAGTCAAGTTAATGTTGAAACACAGTGTGTGCCAGATAGAAGAGCAAGCAGAAGAAAATGTAGATGTGGCAGAGATGAAGTATTAGGAGATCAGTCATCATTGCTGTTTTTCTTTTTAATTCTAGTATGTATTGTGTGTGAAAGCGATTGTGACATTAGCATGGAAACACTTCTTTGGTTCTTCTTGTTGCTTGTAGCTTTATTTAATTTAAATAACTATTAGGATAAAAAGACGGTAAGATCACGCAGTCTCATTAACCAATGTATTTACTCCTCTTGGTTGAATGCATTGGGAATTCGTTGCGAATGACCTATCGACATTTTTCAGAAAAAACATCAGAAAAATGGGGTTAGGGCAACTTTCACTGTCGTTCTAGATGATAAAAAGTAAGGCGGAATAGCGCCTTACTTTTTGCTAGTTTCATCATCAATTAATTCAAATTCAAGCTTATCAAAATCAATTTCATCAATAAAATCATCAGGATAAAAAACCATATATTTAAATTGAGAAAAATCCTCTTCATGTTTTTTTAATAGAATAGGAACACTTAAATCAAATTTTTGGCATGCTTCAGCTAAACATTTATTTCTTTTTTCTGTTAAATCAATATTTTCGTTATTTTTAATATTTATAGAAGCAATTATCTTGTTATTTTTTATTTTTTTGACCCAAATTCGATACATATTAGCCTCTCTCTAACGCGGTAGGACCAGTACGAGTCATTTCAACTATACCATATGGCTTTAGCAATTCAAGTATCGCATTGTTTTTTTCTTCAGTACCTGTAATAACAACTGTTAGGTTTTTAGTGTTTACATCAGCAATAGTTGATTTAAAAATTCCTACTATTTGTATGATTTCAGTCCTTTTTGATCCCACTGCATTTACTTTTATCATCATAAGTTCACGTTGCACTGATGTTTCTTCTGTTAAAGTAGTAATTTTAATTACATTTATTAGTTTATGAAGCTGTTTTGTAATTTGTTCAATTATATAACCGTCTCCTGTTACGGCTACTGTAATTCGTGATAGCTTAGGATCTTGAGTTTCAGCAACATTTAAACTATCAATATTATATCCTCTTCTAGTAAAAAGGCCTGCAACCTTGCTTAAGGTACCAGAATAGTTTTCTACAAGGATTGATAAAATAAATTTTTTATTCATTTTTTTTACCTCCTAATCTAGGAACTGAAGGAATTTCTGGATCAACTATACACTCTAGTATAAAAGGTTCATCGTCCTTAAGCATTTCATTTATTGCATTATCCATTTCATCTTCCTTTGAAATTTTCATTCCTTTAATGTTATAAGCTTCTGCAATTTTCATAAAATTAGGATTAAATCCTACGTCAGTTCCAAAATAAGACTTTTCACCATATGCATTTTTTTGAAGCTCTCTAACCATACCTAGTTTTCCGTTATTAAATATAATAAATTTAACTCCTACATTATGCTCTCTGGCTACTGCTAAATCACTCATAAGCATTTGAACACCACCATCTCCCATTGATGATATAACAGTTTTATTTGGACATGCTATTTTAGCTCCGATTGATGATGGTAAACTGTATCCCATAGTACCTAGACCTCCAGAAGTTAAGAACAATTTACTGCCGCTTACCATGAAACTGTGAGCAGCCCAAATTTGATTTAATCCTACATCGGCTACCCAAATTCCATCATCTCCCATTTGTTCGGAAATTTTACTAATAAATAATTTAGGATTAAGTAATGAACTTGAAGCTAAAGATTTACTTAAATAATTGTTTCTATTTTCTTGAAGTTCATAAAGCCATTCATTATGGTCTAAATCATAATCATATTCTAATAAATCATTTAATATTTCTTTAGCATCACCAACTATAGGTACTTTCGCTGGCATATTTTTTCCTATTTCAGCTGGGTCAATATCAATATGAATAATATTTTGCACATTATTTTTGTTCATCATAGAAGTTGATCTGTCAGCGAATCTTGCCCCAATAACAATAATTAAATCTGAATCATTCATAGCTCTGTTCGCATAATTGTAGCCATGAGAACCTATTAATCCTGCAAAATAAGGGCTTTTATTAGGAAACCCGTCAACTCCCATTAAAGAGCAAACTACTGGCAACTTTGATTTTTCAATAAATTTCTTTAATTCTTCTGTAGCATTACCATAGCGAATACCTCCACCTATACAAACAATTGGTCTTTTAGATTTATTAATAAGCTCTACTGCTCGTTTAATTTGCCTCGGATTACCGCTTAATGTTGGCTTATACCCTCTAATATCAACCTTTTCAGGATATTTAAATTCTATTAATTCATCTTGCACATCTTTTGGGATGTCGATTAATACAGGTCCTTTTCTTCCAGAAGATGCAATAAAAAATGCTTCCTTTATTATTCTAGGTAATTCTTTTGCATCTTTTACAAGATAGCTATTTTTAGTAAAGGATTGGGTTGCGCCTATTATATCTGCCTCTTGAAACATATCCTTTCCAATGCAGTCAGAAAGAACTTGCCCTGTAATAGCAACAAGGGGGATCGAATCCATATATGCTGTTGCAATGCCTGTTATTAAATTCGTTGCCCCAGGACCAGAAGTTGCAATGCATACACCAACTTCATCTAATGCGCGGCCATAACCGCTGGCCATGTGTGCTGCAGATTGTTCTTGTCTTACTAAAATATGTCTTATATCTGAATTTCTGAGAGCTTCGTATAAAGGGAGGACGGCTCCTCCAGGATATCCAAATACTACTTTTACTTTTTCTGCTTCTAAACATTTTACTATTGCTTCAGCTGCTTTAATTTTCATACAAAAACCTCTCTTTCTTGTTATTTACAAAATTTCTAATATCTACTTCGTCAAAAATATTTTTTGTTGATAGGAGCGCAGGCGCATTCACCAATTTATTTGCTCCTTATGTCGCATAAATTGGGAATTTGTTGTGGTTGACCTACCATCCATTTTTTCTGCTCCTTACGTCGCAAAAAATTGGATTTCGTTTCGTGAGATTTACCGTTATTATTACTCCGTCAAAAATATTTTTTGTTGATAGGTACGCAGTCTCCGTTCACCATTTTTTCTGCTCCTTATGTCGCAAAAAATGGGAACTCGTTGCGGTTGACCTACCATCCATTTTTTCTGCTCCTTACGTCGCAAAAAATGGGATTTCGTTTCGTGAGATTTACCGTTATTATTACTCCGTCAAAAATATTTTTTGTTGATAGGTACGCAGTCTCCGTTCACCATTTTTTTTGCTCCTTATGTCGCAAAAAATGGGAACTCGTTGCGGTTGACCTACCATCCATTTTTTCTGCTCCTTACGTCGCAAAAAATGGGGTTAGGTCATACAAAAAAAGCGAGTTTTTTCATCACAAAGGACGAGAAACCCGCGGTACCACCTTAATTCCATATTGGCTCTTAATAAATAACGGTATATCCGTTTAACTCTACTGCTACTTCAAGTTAAAAGCTCCAAAGCTACCTTCAATATAGCTTAACCTAGGAAATCTTACAGCCTATGGATTTCATTCTCTAGAAGGTTATATTATATCTACTCTCTTTTTCATTGCTTAATATATAATTATCATCTATAATAATTAAATATTTTATAAATGTCAACAAAAATATTTAAAAAATAAAAAACAAGATTATCTGAACCAAATTTCAATCTTTTTAATTTAAATTGAAATTTGTTTTTTATTTGTTATGTTCATATATTGAATTGCATTTTTAGGACATACTTGTTGGCAATTAGTACACTGATGACATAGAGAAGTATTGATATTTGCTTTTTTATTATCGACAGTTACCTTAATAGCTGCTGAAGGACAGGATTTTTCACAAAGCTTACAACCAATACATTCCTCTTCAACAACAGTTTTTGAATGTTTAGTAAATTTACCAAAAGTTTTTTGTAATGCTCCAAACGGACAAATTAGATTATGAAATACTTTAGGCTCGTATCTCATAGTTATGATTATAGCAATCACTAACCATATAATTAAAAAAGGAAAGTTTTTGTGTAAAACTTTTTTTGAAGCAATAACTAATATTATGCTAAGTAACAATGTTATCCATGAGAATTTACCAGATTTTAGCCAATTGGGAGTGTTACTTGTTTGTATGGTTAATTTTTTAGATATCCATTCTGTTGGGATCATCGCAGTATTCATAGGACATACATAACCACAATATATTCGACCAAAGATTAGGGCTGCTACAAGACTTACAGCAAAAATCCCCAGCCATAGCACCATATTTCCTTTAGTTACCAAAAATAAAAATACAGACAAAAATAATAATCTTACTAATGTAACAAAATATTTCATTATAGTCCCCCTTAAATTTTTCATAATACAAATTATATCATTTGAGTATGAAAAAAAGGTGTTACCAAGGTAACACTAATTAAAATTTTATTTGCACATATATAACGAATGCTACTAGATTTGGCTTTAATTTTCTATATGTAGTTCATTTAGTAATTCAATATCCTTTATTATTATATATTTGTTATCAAAATCAATGAGATCATCTTTGCGCATTTTATTTAATTCTCGAGAAAGGGAAGTTCTTTGAACACCTATTTTTTCGGCCAAGTCTTTTTTTGTCATATTAAGTTTGATTTTTGTGCTACCTTGTACATAATATTCATATAATAAAAAATCAATGACGGATTGTCTCAAAGTCTTCATGCTTAAAGACATTTTATTAGATAAAATTAATGCTTTGCTGGATAGAGACTGAAGAAAGCTAATTAAAAAGCTTTTATTTTCTTGGCAAAGGGTCAGTATAAGCTCTTTATTGATATGCAATATTTTTACATCGCTTTTAGCCAATACTGTCATAGGATAATTATTTTTAATTGCAAACAACAGATTTTCACCTATAATATCGCCGTTTATAAAATCATTAATGGGAAATATATTTCCTTCTGAATCTATTTTTTGTATAGTAATTTTTCCATCTAAAATAACATCTAAAGTATCGCATTTTTCATTTTGCATATATATTATAGAATTTTTTTTATAATTTTTTATAATGTAATTATTAATGTACTTATTGTTGTAAAAGATTTTCTCTATTTCATTTTCTGAGAAACATTTAAATAAAGTAACACTTCTAAGAAGTTTTATTAAATTCTCCATCGTATCACCCCATAGGGGACGTTGTGTCCTCTTTCCTTTTCATAACTTTTATATTATATTCAAATATTATTTAATAATTAGTTACCATGGTAACTGTTTTAACTTTTGTTTTATATTATATTTTATTAGTGACTATTTATCAATACAAAACGGAGGATTTTATGAAAAAAGTATTTAACATAATTAAAGGTAAAGGGAAATTAATTATTATGCCTGTTATAATATTAATTGTTCTCGTGGCAATATATGTTTTTAACAGTGCTCAGAAAAATGATTCTGCTATAGTTTATGCAGAAAATGGAACGTTTGTAGAAGCATCAGGTATAGTAGAAAACAATTTAATATCAGTTAGCAGTGAAGTAACTGGAACTGTTATAGAAACTATAGCAGATGAAGGTGACATAATAAAAAAGGGAGGCCTAATAGCTAAAATAGAAAATACTTCTTTACAGAATCAATATAATCAAGCTTTGATAAATGTGCAGGTAGCAGAAAAAAATATTTTAATGCTAGAAAACAGCATAAGCAATTTAACTGTTCAAAATGCAAATGCAGTGCAGCAGGCACATAATGCTTATTTATCTGCTGAAGCAGAATATAAAAAGGTTATAGACGGTGCAAGTGAAGATGAAATAAAGCAAGCTGAAGAAGCAGTGAGTCAGGCAAAGACAAACTTTGAGTATGCAAAAACTAATATTGAAAGAAGCAAGGAACTATTTAATGAAAAAGCAATATCTCAAAGTAAATATGATGAGGCAGTTAAGAACTATAATGTTAGTGAAGCTCAATATAATGCTGCTTTGTCACAATTGAACCTCATTAAATCATATCCTACAGATGCATCAAGAGAAGCAGCAGAAAATAAAATGCTTCAGCTAAAAGCTGGATATGAATTGTCAATTTCCAATGGGAATACACAGATATCTCAGTTGGAAGGTCAGCTTGATATAGCAATGGTTCAATTAGAACAGTCAAAAGACATTGTAGAACAAACTGAAAGAGAATTAGAAAAATTAACTATAAAGTCACCTTTTGACGGCGTTGTTAATTCATTACTGGTAAAAGAAGGGGAGCTTGTTTCAATGGGTAAATTAATAGCAGAAATATACAATCCCGAAAATATTGAAATAAACTCTTATGTTTCTGAAACTAATATAGGACGAATAATGGTAGGGCAATATGTAGCTATATCAATAGATTCCCATGATGATAAATTATTTTCTGGAAAGGTAACAAGAATTAATAATCGTGCAGAATTTACACCGAAAAATATTCAAACAAAAGAAGAAAGAGTGAATACAGTGTTTGAAGTAACTATTAAAGTTTTAGATTCAAATGGTGAGATAAAACCAGGAATGCCAGTTGATGTTAATATTAAGATAGACTAAAACAGGAGTTAATATGGAATATGATATAATAATATCTTCAATGACTAAAAAATTTGGAGACTTAACAGCGGTTGACAGATTAAGCATTAAGGTAAAGAAAGGTACTATTTTTGGATTAGTGGGGCCAGACGGAGCAGGTAAAACTACAACCATGAGGATGCTTTGTTCTTTATTAACTCCTGACAGCGGAACAGCAATAATAGGAGATCATGATATTCTTAAAGAAAGTGAAGAAATAAAGAAGGATATTGGATATATGCCTCAAAGATTCAGTTTGTATGGGGATCTTACTGTTTTAGAAAACCTAGAATTTTATGCTGAAATATACCAAGTTCCAAGAAAGGTTAGGAAAGAGAAAATTGAACATTTGTTAGAATTCAGCAACCTTTCCAAACATTCATATAAATTAGCTGATCAGCTTTCAGGGGGGATGAAGCAAAAATTAGCTTTATCATGTAATTTAATTCATACTCCAAAATACCTTTTATTAGATGAACCAACAATAGGTGTTGATCCTGTGGCAAGAAGAGAATTTTGGAGAATACTGTTTGAACTAAAAGATTTAGGTACAACTATTTTTGTAAGCACACCTTATATGGATGAAGCTGAAAGGTGTGATGAGGTAGGTCTTATGAGTGAAGGGAAAATAGTTAAAAGTGACACTCCTTCCAATATCATAAATAATTTTGAAAAGCCTCTTTTATGTGTGTATTCTGAAGATAATCATAAAGCCAAAAATATGGCACAGGAAGAGGAATATGTTTTTGATGCATATCTTCTTGGTGAAGAGCTTCATGTAGTTGCAGATGATAAAGACTATGCTATAAACAATCTTATGGAAAAGTTTAAAACAAATAATATTACTGTGGATTCTATTAAAGAAGTAAGTCCGTCTCTTGAAGATGTATTTGTTTATATTATTAAAAATGAAAAGAGGCGATAGTATGGAGTATGCAATTGAAATTGATAATTTAACTAAGAAGTTTGGAAAGTTCGTTGCTGTAAATAATGTAAGCTTTAAAATTAAAAAGGGTGATGTTTTTGGTTTTTTAGGACCTAACGGCTCTGGCAAAACCACTGTAATAAGAATGATTATGGGATTAATAACTCCAACTTCAGGTACAGGAAAAGTGCTGGGATATGATGTAACTACAGAAAGTGAAAAAATAAGATCTCACATAGGGTATATGTCTCAAAAATTCAGCCTGTATGATGATTTAACCGTTGATGAAAACTTGGATTTTTATGCAGGTGTATATAAAGTACCTAAAAATAAAATAAATGAAAAGAAAAAAGAAATATTAGAAATGGCTGATTTAGTTGGCAGAGAAAATATGATAACTTCAAATCTTTCAGGAGGATGGAAGCAAAGATTGGCGTTAGGATGTTCAATAATACATGAGCCTGAAATTCTGCTTTTAGATGAACCTACTGGAGGGGTTGATCCCATTGCTAGGAGACAATTTTGGGATATTATTTATGAATTGTCTAAAAAAGGAGTTACTATTTTAGTGACAACTCATTATATGGATGAAGCAGAACATTGTAATTCTATTGGTTTTTTATATTATGGAAATATATTGTCCTTAGATACTCCCAATATTATGAAGGGAAAAATAATTGATGGGGATATAGTTGAAATAAAAGTAAATGACACATTGAAATCGATAGAATTGTTAAAAGCAAAAAATGGAGTCGGTGATGCTTCTGTTTATGGTTCAGGAATACATGCTATGACAGAACATAATACAGATCTGGAGGAATTAAAAGGTTATCTTACTGAAAATAATATACAAGTAACTAATATAAAAATGGTGAGACCTTCTTTGGAAGATGTCTTTGTATTTCTTGTGGAAAAGGAAAATAAAAAATAACTATTTGGAGTTAATAATGAATTTTAAAAGAGTATTATCTATTATTCGCAAAGAATTTTTTCAAATAAAAAGAGATAAAAGAACTATAGCAATTATTATTATGATGCCTATAATGGAATTATTGTTATTTGGATATGCAGCTTCCACAAGTGTTGATCACATTCCCACAGTAGTGTATAACAATGATATAGGAATTGAGAGCAGAGAACTATTAGATAGTTTTGTAAACTCACAGTATTTCGATTTAGATTATTATGCTGAAAGTATAAAAGATGTACAAAAATTTATTGATAATGGAGATGCTAAAGCTGGAATTATAATTCCTCCTGAGTTTTCTGATGATATAAAAAATGGTAAAATGGCGCAAATACAGTTAATTGTCGATGGTTCAGATCCTACAACTGCACAGACCATATTGTCAAGCGCAGGGGGAGTAGTTCAATCAATGTCTGTAGATATAATTCAAGAAACAAGAGGTATGTCAATGCCGCAAGTATTGGATTTAAGAAGCAGAGTTTGGTACAATCCAAATATGAGCAGCATTAATTTTAATATTCCAGGACTTATTGGTGTAATATTGCAAACTGTAACTTTGATGCTTACATCATTTTCAATAGTAAGAGAAAGAGAAAGAGGGACAATGGAGCAGCTTATTGTAACACCTATTACAAAAATGGAGTTAATGGTAGGAAAAATTGTTCCATATGTAATCATAGGTTTTGTAGACATAGTTCTTGCGTTGGCTTTAAGCGTATTTTGGTTTAAAGTACCCATTGCAGGAAGCATAACATTGCTTTTGTTATTTTCTGTTATATTTTTATTTGGTTCTCTTGGTGTGGGTCTAGTTATCTCCACGGTATCCAAAAGCCAGCTTCAAGCAATGCAGCTGTCAATGTTTATGATAATGCCTAACATATTATTATCTGGATATATGTTTCCAATAGAGGCAATGCCAGATATAATCAACAAAATAAGCACGGTGCTGCCACTGACGTATTTTATTAAGGTTTTAAGGGGAATTATTTTAAAAGGAAACGGATTTTCACAGCTTTATCAAGAATTTATAATTTTGACAGCATTTGGTTTAGGATTCCTTTTACTTGCAACAATAAAATTTAAAAAGAAAATAGAATAAGATAAAATAGTTTAAAATATTAATTTAGTTTTTATAAATCTTGAAAAATTATAAATTAAATTATATTATATTATTTAATATATTGCTGATAGGAGAAAGTATGAAATCACAAGTTTGGGCTCATAGGGGTGCAAGTGCTTATGCACCGGAAAACACACTCTCTGCATTTGAACTTGCTGTAAAACAAAAATCAGATGGAGTAGAATTGGATGTACAACTGTCTAAAGATGGAGAATTAGTAGTTGTCCATGATGAGAAAATAGACAGAGTAAGCAATGGCACAGGGTTTGTAAAAGACTACAATTTAAATGAATTAAAGAAGTTTAACTTTAATAGGTTATTTCCTCAATATGGATTTGTGCCCATCGCTACATTAGAGGAAGTTTATGAATTGTTAAAGCCAACTGATTTAACAATAAATGTTGAATTAAAGACGGGAATAATATTTTATGAAGGGATTGAAGAAAAACTAATAAAATTAACTCATAAGATGAATATAGAAGATCGTGTTATTTATTCTTCTTTCAACCATTACAGTTTGTTAAATTTAAGAGAACTAAAGTATGATGTAAAAATAGGGCTTTTATTTGCAGACATATTTGTTGATGTACCTGAATATGCCATAAAAATAGGTGCTGATGCTTTGCATCCTGCAGGGTACATACTCAAGCTTCCTGGGTTTATAGAAGAGAGCAAAGAAAAAAATTTAAGTCTTCATGTTTGGACTGTGGATGATGAATGTGAAATCAGGCGTTTGGCGGAGTATGGCATAGATGCAATCATAACAAATAAACCCGATACAGCAAGAAAGGTTATAGACATATTAAAATAATATTTTATAAGAAAACGAAAACAAATAGTGTCTATAAAAAAGGAAGCTGAACATAACTTTTTTGTTCAGCTTCCATAATTTTAAATAAACATATTAATCATACAAAAGAGATACTGCAAAACCTCTGTTAAAAATATCAGTATCATAATCAATATCAAAGCCTTTTGCTGCTCCTTCTAAATCTTCCGATACGATTATTTCTATTCCTTCTATATTGTAGGACTTTTCATTTTCTTTTTGTTTCTCCGAAACAATGCCAAAGTTGGCTCCACATCAGGAATAGCCTGTTATAGTTACTTTTGCATTACCATTTTTTTCTTTAAATTTTATTAATTCATCTTTAGCTTTTTGACTTATATTAAATTTCATTTATTTACCTCCCTATATAAATTATTTCCTTGGTTATAAAAAAAATTCATATTTTTTTACAAACTATTACTTAATGTTATAATAATATAATGAAAGAGGATTGTAAAGATAAATTAGTAATTAATGAGCATTTTTTTAATATCTTTTATCTCATAATTGTTTTTTTCTATTTTTTTTACAATTTCAACAGGTCGATTGTTTAATAT
Source organism: Tissierellia bacterium (assembly GCA_028709465.1). GTDB lineage: Bacteria > Bacillota > Clostridia > Tissierellales > Sedimentibacteraceae > Sedimentibacter. Next base: position 64,339 of record JAQVWY010000004.1, read on the forward strand.
CAAAATAGTATCTGATAGTAAAACTGCTTCATCAATATCATGGGTAATAAATAATACCGTTCTTTTTTCTTCAGACCATAATTTAAGAAATGAAGAAATCATTTCATTTTTTAGTTTATTATCGAGTCCTTTAAAAGGTTCATCCATTATTAATATATCAGAGGGATATGCAAATGCCCTTGCTAAAGATACTCTTTGTGCCATTCCACCACTTAACTCTTTAGGTTTGTAACTTTTATAATCCCTTAATTCTACCATATCTATATAATTATTAACTTTTTTTTGTCTTGTATTTGAATCATAAATATCTTTTAACACAAAATCAATATTATCGTATACACTGTACCATTCAAGAAGCCTAGGTTCCTGAAAAACATATGAAAACATAGAATTTTCAATTCCTTTAATTATTCCATCATCGATAGATATAATATTAGAAACTAAATTTGCAACAGTTGTTTTACCTATTCCAGAAGGACCATAAAGACAGGTAATTTTTTTATCATCTATAGTCATATTGAAATTTTTTAGAATTTGTAAATTATTAAATTTTTTAGAAACATTTATAAGTTCAATCATGTAATCACCTAATTCAATATTAATTTCAACACTTTTTCAAATAAAAAACTTAATGCTATTATAATTATAGTCCATGCAAATAAATCAGGTATTTCTAAATAAACTTTAGAATCGTATAAAAATCTTCCTATTGAATATTTAGGAAGACTCAACACTTCAGCTGCAGATGTAACCTTCCATCCAATACCCAATGCAGATATAGTTCCTGCTTTTATGTAAGGCAAAGATGAATAGAAATAAATTGATTTAATCACTCTGATTTTTTTAATGTTGTATATTTTACACATTTGAAGAAGTTTAACGTCTGTATTTCTAATTCCTTCAACAGTATTAGTCCAAATAATTGGAAAGCACATTAGAAATGCCACGAAGATAGGTACATTAGAGTCTTTAAACCACATTAAAGCCAATATAATTATAGACATAACAGGAACAGTTCTAATAATATTTATTAATGGATAAAATAAATCATATAATGATCTACTTATGCCACAGAAGTAACCAAGTACTATTCCAACCACACAAGATAAAAGAAAGCCTACAATAGTTCTGTAAGAACTAAAAATTATCGTTATATAAGTCTCTTTTATATATAATAATTTATATAAAGCTTTAAATGTAGAAATAGGAGAAGGGAGATAAATTTCCCTATTGATTATTAATGAAAATATCTCCCAAATTAGAACCCAAAATAATATAATTAAAAATTTTTTGTATTTATTCAGAATAATAGAAATCTTCATCAGGTAGTTTTCCTCCTACTGAAGCCGGGTTAGAGTCAAATAATATTTGATAAAAACTATTTAGTTCGTCTTTAATGTTATTAGCGGATTTATATGTTATACCACAATATGGTATTGCCTTTTCAACAAGTGCTGCATTTGGCATAATTTCATGTTTTTCAACTAAAACGGATGCATCCTTTGGATTATCAATTACCCAATTTACAGAATCATTATATTGTTTTAAAAAATCAGTTACAAATTCGCTGTTGTTTTGTGCAAATTCCTTATTTACTACAATACAACCTGTGAATAATTCGCTTTCGTTTTCAGTTGCTTTTTTCCATTCCTGATTTAAGTCAAGTAGTATTTTTACATTTTCATTTTTCATAGTTACTTGAGTTACGAAAGGCTGTGGTAATAAAGCAACCTTTGTGTCTTCAGCTATAACAGATTGAGCTAATGTTGCATGATCTGCTGCATAATCTAGTTCAACTTTATCACTTAAATTGTTTTGCTTTAAAATATAATTCATTGCGAAGTCAGGAGTTGAACCTTTTGCGCTCATTCCAAGAACTTTGCCTGAAATATCTTCCAATGAAGAAGTATCATCACTTCCAACTATGTATAAATTTCCTATTGTATTAACCGCCATTATTTGAACAGCACCCTGTGTTTTATTATATAAAACTGATGCAAGATTGATTGGCAATGAAGAGATTTGAATATCTCCATTAATTATTTTACCAGTTAATGAGTCAGGTGCAGCTTCTGCTACATATTCTACATTATATTTATCACTGTTTAAAGCTTTTTCTTCAATCATTTTAATCATACCTATAGAAGTAGGTCCTTTTAAACCAGCAATAGTAACAGTAATTGGTTCATTAGATGTTTCAGATTCTCCTGGTTCCTTTACTTCTTCAACAGGTTGTTCTGTTTCATTATTTTCTGGTGTTACATCTTGAGATTTATTACATGCTGTAAACATTGTCAGCATTAGAATCAAAACTAACAATAAACTTAATTTTTTCATTTTAAAATCCTCCATTAATAACTTTTTTTAGATAAAGCGCTTTTCACATTTAATCCTTGTATTTTTCCAAGCTTACCACTAAGAGCTCCTATTTCATCTGTAGTGCCATTAACTATTAAAGAAATAACATTAACTCCTTTTTCTCTATAAGGAACACCCATTCGGCCAATAATTATATTGCCATATTGATGTAAAATATCATTTACCTTGTTAATTTCAGATAAATCTTCAATAACAATACCTATTACACCAATTCTATTATCCATAGAAATTGCAGAAACCTCCTTTTTTCCAAATGAACAAAAAATCCTTGTAAGCGCACGCAAACAAGGAATCATAACTTATGATACAAAAAAATTTTCCTTGCCCTTAGAAAATCCTTAAGCTTAGATCTGATATTAATTTAACATAAACAATTTAATAATTCAAGATAAATATATTATTTTAGTGATTGTAATTTTTCAACAGATATATCAAAATATTGTGCAAAAGCATTTAAATAAAAATCTGAAGGTATTTCTTCTCCAGTCTCATATAATTTTATTCTATCCTTTGGAACATTCAATTCATTGCCTAATTGCTGCTTTGTCAAATCCTTTGACTTTCTGATTTCTCTTAATTTTTCACCTAATGTCATAATATACTCCTCTTTTTTATTATATAGATATTGATTATTCTGCTAATATTATACCATAATATGTGCATTTCAAATAATAAATTTTATATTATTTTATTTAACATATTCTGAATCAAAGTGTTGTGTTGTTAAAATCAACTTTTATGTTATTCTAATAACACTGTACCTTTATTACCATTCTTATTTAAATTGCAATTCTCTGTAATTATGAACCGAAGGAGAGCAATTTCATAATAACCAGTTAATACTTTTAATAATTTAAAATTTATGCTACTATATAATATATAACAGAGTAGGAGAAAAATGACTGAAATGATTGAAACAAATAAGACAATTAAAACTGGGATTTTTCATTGGTTTGGATATATACAGCCTTTTGAAGAAAGAATTCAATTAATTAAAGAAGCTAGATTTAATTATGTTATGCTGTGGTGGGATGATGAAGTTTATCCCGAATTTATTCATAGGAAAAATTTAATAAAAATAGTTAATGACAATGGTTTAAAGCTGGACAATGTTCATTTGCCTTTTGACAATAAGAATATGTTATGGTGTGAAGACCGGTATATAAGAATAAAACAAATGAATCAAATAAAAGAATGGATGAATGAATGCAAAAATGCTGGTGCTGAAAAAATAGTTATGCATACAACCCATGGAGATAATTTAGAATTAAATTATAAATTAGGTTTTGAATCTTTTAACAGTATATTTAAAGAAGCAGAAAATATTAAGTTAAAAGTAGCTCTTGAAAATACACAAATGTTTCAGTATACAGATTTTTTACTTAATGAGTTTGATTCTGAATTTGTAGGGTTTTGTTATGATTCTTCCCATGATTTTGTTAATGGTCAAAGCTGTGGGGAAATACTTTATAAATGGAAAGAAAAGCTATTTGCAGTTCATTTATCGGATAATGATGGAATATGCGATAGACATTGGATGCCAGGTAAGGGTCACGTAAATTGGAGCAAAATTACAAATCTTTTAAAACAAACAAATATTAGCACTTATTCCATGGAAACTTATCCCTATGAAGAAGAAAAAAATCTTAAACCTCTAGAATTTTTAATAAGAGCTAGAAGCAATTTGCTTTCTAAATTGTGATAAAATAAAAAACAATTCAATGCTAATAATCCTCAACTTACTAGATTTAATAACCCAAATTCACATAATTAACTATTAAAAAACTCGCGTTGCGAGTTTTTTAGTTTTATATATTGAAAAATAATAAATTAGTATTATAATATTAATGTAATCATTGTATCGTTGTGAGGCAAGCCTTTTACAGTTTGATTGATGATATAATATAAACATAGAAAATTATAAGGGTGGAAACTATGATATCAGCTAGGTTTTTTCAGGGAATTGAGAATTTTAATAATTATATTGAAATTCGTAGAAGTGTATTTTGTGATGAACTTAAACATTGTGAAGATACTTTAACTGATAAGTATGACCAATTTGCATTTAATGTAGTTGCATATGATAATAACGAGGCTATTGGTACAGGTAGATTATTATTTAAAGATGGCAGATATATTATAGATAAGATTTGTGTTTTGAAAGAATACAGAGGTAATAATATCAGTGATTTAATAATAAGAATGCTCATTAGGAAAGCAGTTACTATTGGAGCAGAAGAAATCTACACAAACCTAGATAAAAAATACAAATCAATATTTGGAAAAATTGGATTTAAAGAAGTAAATATTGATCAAGACGGTAATTTGATTATGGTGAAAACAGGAGATGTAGGCGGACATTGCTGTCAGTAATTTACTATCAACTTGAATGATAATATTGTAAATTTTTCTAGACAAACGAATTTTATTGTTATATAATTACTTAGGTTAATTTTTTATGACTCATTGGTCAAGGGGTTAAGACGCCACCCTCTCACGGTGGAATCAGGGGTTCGATTCCCCTATGGGTTACCAAAATAGTAACGAACTAGAGGACGGTTATTGTTCATAAAAGCAAATGACCGTCCCTTTTTATAAGAAAATATAGGTGGAGGAAAAAATGGATTATAATAAGTTAGCTAATATGCTATTCCCTAATATTAATAAAACAATCTCTTATTATGAAAATGAAGTATTCCCAAAAAGAAATTTAAAGGAAGGTGCAAAGGTTACAAGACTAGCTCCTAGTCCAACAGGATTTATACATCTTGGAAATCTTTACGGAGCTTTTGTAGATGAAAGATTAGCTCATCAAAGCGATGGAGTATTTATGCTTCGTATAGAAGATACCGATGAAAAACGTAAGGTTGAAGGGGCAGTTGAAACAATAATTACATCCCTTAAATTCTTTGACTTGAATTTTGATGAAGGTGCTTTGATAGATGGTGAAAATGGTGATTATGGACCATATTATCAAAGCAACAGAGCAGAAATATATCAATGTGTAGCCAAATATTTAATAGAGCAAGGAAGAGCATATCCTTGTTTTTGTACAGAAGAAGAATTAGAAGATATTAGAAGAGAACAAGAAGCAGAAGGTGTTAACACTGGATATTATGGAAAATGGGCTAAATACAGAAATGCAACTATTGAAGAAATTCAAGAACATTTAGATAATGGTGAAAGCTTTGTTGTTAGATTTAAATCTAATGGCACTGAAGAAGGAAAATTTGAAATAGATGATGCTATAAGAGGTAGATTAGAGATTCATGAAAATTATCAAGATGTTGTAATATTAAAGACTAATGGCATACCTACATACCATTTTGCTCATGTTGTAGATGATCATTTAATGAGAGTAACTCATGTAGTGAGAGGGGAAGAATGGCTTTCAACTTTGCCAATACACTATGAATTATTTAAGACAATTGGTTGGGATACACCAATTTATTGTCATACAGCACATTTAATGAAAATGGATAATGGCTCAAAAAGGAAGCTTTCAAAAAGAAAAGATCCAGAACTTGGACTTGGTTATTACATGGAACTAGGATATCATCCTGCTGCTGTAAGAGAATATTTAATGACTATTTTAAATTCTGATTTTGAAGAATGGAGAATTGCAAATCCTGAAGGTAATATAGAAGAGTTTGAATTTACATTAAATAAAATGAGTAATTCAGGAGCATTGTTTGATTTAGATAAATTAAACAATATCAGTAAGGATGTACTATTAAAGATTCCTGTTGAAGAAATATATGTATTTCTGCTAAATTGGTCAAAAGAACATAAACCAGAAATAGTTAATATATTAGAAAATAACAGAGAATCTGTTATAAAGCTTTTATCAATTGGCAGAAATGACAATAAGCCACGTAAAGATTTAATGTATTGTGAACAAATATTTGAATTTATAAGCTATTTCTTTGATGAATATTTTAGTATTGTGGATAACTATCCAGAAAATATAGATGGAGCAGAAGCAAAAAAATTACTTCAAAAATATTTAAACACATACAATCATAGTGATGATCAAAGTCAATGGTTTGATAAAATAAGAACTATTTCGTCAGAAAATGGCTATGCTGCAAAACCAAAAGATTATAAGAAGAATCCTGATATGTACAAAGGTCATGTAGGGGATGTAAGCACAGTTATAAGAATTGCACTTGTAGGCCGTTCAGTTTCACCAGACGTATGGGAAATTCAGCAAATTATGGGAAAAGAAAAAGTTCTTGAAAGACTTAAAAAAGTAATAAATTAATATTTTGACTAAAATTATCAAGGGGTAACAAGGGGTAACAAGGGGGACGGTTCTCGCTGGCAAAGGGGTAACAAGGGGGACGGTTCTCGCTGGCAAAAATTGCCGGACAGTAAGAACCGTCCCCTTTGTCTTGCTTTGTCTGTAAGAACCGTCCCCTTTGTCTTTTTGTCTCTTAAAATATTAATCTATATATGGTTGTTGTTAAGAAACATACTATGAATGCTATTGCTGTAGGAAGTATAAATGCTACCACTGTCCATTTTATGCTTCCTGTTTCTTTCTTTATGGTCCAGAGTGTTGTGGAACATGGCCAGTGTAAAAGGCTAAATAACATTACATTTAGGGCTGTTAAATATGTCCAACCGTTATCAATTAATATCTGTCTAAAATATTCGCTGCTTCCTATATCTGTTAATGTACCAGTAGAAAGATAGGCCATTATCAATACCGGTAATACAATTTCATTAGCAGGTAATCCTACTATAAACGCCATGAGAATAAATCCATCAAGACCAATCATGCGAGCAATAGGATCTAAAAGGTTGGATATATGAATTAATATGCTGAAATCTCCAATATTTATATTTGCTAAAATCCATGTTATTGCACCAGCTGGAGCCGCTATTAAAACTGCTCTTGATAGAACAAATATGGTTCTGTCAATAATTGATGTATAAATTATTCTTCCTATTTGGGGTGCTCTATAGGGAGGCAATTCCAATGTAAAAGTTGATGGAATTCCCTTTAATAATGTTTTTGATAGCAAATATGATACTAATAGTGTTATTAAAATACCTATTACTACAATAATAGTTATTGATAATGCAGAAATAATACCACCTGATATTTTGCTAGTTATGAAAATAGCAGTAGAAACAGCTATTATTGTGGGGAATCTACCATTGCATGGAACGAAATTATTTGTCAGTATAGCTATTAATCTTTCCCTAGGAGATTCAATTATTCTGCATCCAATAACCCCTGCTGCATTACACCCAAAACCCATACACATTGTGAGGCTCTGCTTGCCATGTGCGCACGATTTTTTGAACATATGATCTAAATTAAATGCCACTCTTGGCAGATATCCTAAATCCTCCAACAATGTGAACAAAGGAAAGAATATTGCCATCGGCGGAAGCATTACTGATACAACCCAAGCCAATGTTCTGTAAAGTCCATCTACTAGCATTCCTATAAGAAAGTCAGATACACCTAGAGTTTTGAATAACAATGTTAATTTGTCTTGAAAACCAAATAATATATCACTTAATATTTGTGATGGTATATTAGCTCCTTGAATTGTTATCCAAAATATTAATCCTAGCAAAGAAAGCATAATAGGTATTCCAAATATTTTTGATGTTATAATATCATCTATTTTTTTATCTAGATTAATTTTTTTAATATCTTCACTTACGTAATTTTGTTTTAATTTATTTGCATAATTATAGTTTTCTTCAGAAATTTGTTCTCTTATGACTTCTTTGTCAACAGTGATGTTAGCTTTATTTAGTAATGAATGCAATTGTTTGTCAGGTACAACATCTTCTTCACTATCTAACAACCTTAGTGCAGTCCACCTAGTGTTTGATATATTTAATTTTTCTAGAAATGGTTTTAAAGTTTCTATGTTTTTTTCGATGTTACTATTATATTTAACTATATTTGGTTCATATCTTTTTTTATTATGTGATACTTGTTCAATAGTATTTTTTAATTTTTGCATCCCAATTCCGCTTCTTGCTGCAGTTAATACAATGGGTATTCCAAGCTCTGATTCAAGTCCCTCCTTGTCAATAATAATATTTTTCTTTTTAGCTTCATCTATTAAATTTATACAAAGTATAACATTATTAGAAATTTCCGATATTTGAAACACTAAATTTAAATTTCTTTCCAAGCAAGTTGCATCAGCTACAACAACGACTGCATCGTATTTTCCGTAGCAAATAAAATCTCTTGCTACCTCTTCATCTTTAGATGAAGTAAATAATGAATAAGTTCCAGGCAAATCGACCATTATATAATCTTTATTGTTATGTTTGAATTCACCTCTGGCATTGACCACAGTTTTGCCAGGCCAATTTCCAGTATGCTGCTTTAAACCTGTCAGATAATTAAATACTGTACTTTTTCCAGTATTAGGATTTCCTGCTAATGCAATAACATATTTGTTATCACTGTTATCTATTAAGCGAACATCATTCATTGAATTTCTTTTCATAGACTGAACTGTAAGACCCAATTAAATCACCCCAAACTACATGATTTTTATATATTTAGATTCTTCTTTTCTGAGGGCAATCATTGCCCCTCTAATTCTAAATACTGTTAAATTATTTTTTGGTCCCTTTCTTAAAACTTCAATGTCAGCGCCATTAGTTAAACCAAGGGCTAGCAGTCTTTCTTTTAAAGAGTCTTTTGCATCGTTACTTTTAACTTTTACTATATCACCAACGGGTACGTCAGAAAGTATTCTCATATTGTCACTCCTTGTTCATATTTTTAAATATTTTGCATATCATTAGCTAAGGAATTTTAGCCAAAGCTAACTTTATATCATATATTATGAAGTAATTTAAAATTTGACACATTATGCATTGAAAAACTAAAAATAGTTTGAAGGTGATGTTATGAAAAATAGTGACTTTTATACATTTAGAGGATATAGGATAAAAGATGAAAAATTATTATCTCCTTCTATGGAAGACTACATAGAAATGATTTATAGATTATCTATTGAAAAGGATATAGTGAGAGTAAATAATTTATCTGAAGCGCTTAATGTGCAGCCTCCATCTATTACTAAAATGATAAAAAGACTTTCAAATGATGGTTTTGTTAATTATGAAAAATATGGTTCGATTAAATTAACCGAAAAAGGAATTGAAAAAGGTAAATTCTTTTTATTTAGGCATGAAACTATATATGAATTTTTAGAGCTTATTGGAGTTAAGGAAAATTTATTAGAACAAACAGAAAAAATGGAACATGCTATTTATGAAGAAACGCTAGAGAAAATATCAAATCTAATTATATTTTTAAAAAATAATATTGATTTTAATTCATAATCTATGAGGTGATATAGGGTATGAAACGAATAAGTAAAAGTTTAGGGTTATTTGCAATAGGAGGGGTAATGTATTTTATAATAAGATAATTCAAAATAAAAATGTTACAAAAATATAATTATAAAAATGTTTATATTTTGCACTTTGTTTAATATAATGAAAATGTAAAAATTCCCCCTCTATTTATTATTTAATTGTGATGAACTAGGTTTACCTAGTTCTTTTTTTGGCTATTTCTCGTTAGCATCAACGTCTTTTTTTCTTTCAGTTACTTCAAATTCGCTTGGTATATTTACATTACCAGGATTTTGTCTTTTTGTCCTACTAAACTTAAGCTTATTAGTTAATTTCTTGAACATAAAATCACCTGCCTTTTTTAGTAGTTTTACATCTTTTCTAAAATTTATTAATAATCATTTCAATATTTTATGAAAAATTCAATTTAAATTATATCTCATATAACATTAACTTTATACTGAAAATTGAATAACATATTGTATGTAAAGTTTTAAACTTTAAGGTTTAACGGAGGTAAAATTATGGACTATGTATGTGAACTTAAAAATATCTCTAAAAGATTTCATACAATAAACAATGAAACATTAGCTATTGAGGATCTTTCATTTAAGGTAGAAAGAGGAGAAATAGTTTCAATAGTTGGGCCTTCTGGTTCAGGTAAATCAACTGTTCTTTCGCTGCTAGCTGGTTTGGAGAAGCCTTCAGAAGGCGAAGTTATTGTAAACACTAAAAGTATCGGTTTCATGTTCCAAAAAGATCAGCTTTATGAATGGAGAAATATTTATAAAAATTGTATACTTGGATTGGAGATACAAAAAAAGGACACAAAAGAAAATATCGATAAAGTAATTGATAAACTTAAAAATTATGGATTATATAATTTTAGAAATTATTATCCTAGACAACTTTCAGGTGGTATGAGACAAAGAGCCGCATTAGTGAGAACATTAGCTGTAGAACCTGAGTTGTTGCTATTAGATGAACCCTTTTCTGCATTAGATTATCAAACAAGGCTTTCAGTAGGAAATGATGTAGGAGAAATATTAAGGAAAGAGAAAATAACAACTGTTCTTGTAACTCATGACATACCTGAAGCAGTTAGTATATCAGACAGAGTTATTGTTTTCACTGAACGACCGGCTAGAATAAAAAAGGAATATATTATTGAATTTAATATGCCAGATGAGAAAAGAACTCCTATGAAGTGTAGAAATACTAGCGAATTTGGAGAATACTTCAGAGAGATATGGAGGGATTTAGATGTTATTGAAAAATAAACTTCAAAGGGAACAAAAAAAAGAATCAAAAGAAATAACTATATCGAAAGAACATGAAGCTTATTTGCGGTCAATTATTAGAGAGAAAAGGTTTATAAAAATTGCTCAAATTCTTTTGTTAGTCTTGTTTATAGTTTTATGGGAATATGCCGCTAGAAAGAGATTAATCGATACCTTTCTTACAAGCAGCCCCAGTGCAATTTTTAAGTTAATAAAGCAATTTATTAGTGATGGAAGCTTATACAATCATCTGTTAGTGTCAACTCAAGAAACTATAGCTGGTTTTTTTGTTGGAACAATTTTTGGCATTTTAGTAGCCATATTGCTTTGGTGGTCTGAAAAAATAGCTAAAATTCTTGATCCCTATATGGTTATTTTAAATAGTTTGCCTAAAACCGCATTAGCTCCTATAATAATATTATGGGTAGGCATGGGATTTACCGGCATTATAGTTACAGCAGCGTCAATATCAGTAATTGTTACAACTATGACAATATATACTGGTTTTATGAATGTGGAACATGATAAAATAATTCTGTTGAAAACTTTTGGAGCGACTAAATTTCAAATATTAAATAAAGTAATTATACCAGCTAATTTTCCTAATATAATGAGCGTGGTTAAAGTTAATATTGGATTATCTTGGATAGGAGTAATTGTTGGTGAATTTTTAGTATCAAAAGCAGGAATTGGATATTTAATTTTATATGGAAGTCAAACATTTAAACTTGATTTAGTAATGATGGGTGTAATTGTTTTGGCAATAATTGCTGGATTGATGTATTTTATAGCTGCATGGATTGAAAAGAAAGTTGTTAAATATTAATGATTTAAATAAGTAAAGCATAACATTATTTTGTTGTGCTTTACTTATTACATTGTTTATTGAAGATATTTACTTATTATAGTATAATTAATTAATGTTCGGAAAATACATTATGTTAGGAGATTATATGAAAACATATAAACTTAAAAATAATAGGGATGTAGTAATAAGAGAAGCTTTAAAAAGTGATGCAAAAGATGTAATAGACTTTTATAATGTAGTTGGTGGTGAAACTGACTTTCTTTCATTTGGTAAAAATGAATTCAATGTTACAGTTGAGTTTGAAGAAAATTATTTATTTAATATTAGTAATGAAGAAAATTCTATTTTAATTCTGGCATTAATTGATGATTTAATAATTGGAGCTGCATCTATTAATTCGCCTCAAAAAAGAAGGTTAAAACATGTGGGAACCTTAGGTATTGTTATTAGACAAGAATATTGTAAATTAGGACTTGGAAAAATATTAATCAATGAACTTATCAATTGGGCAAAGTCAAATAATATTACTAAAAAAATTTCATTGATAACAAGATGTGACAATGAATTTGCAATTGAATTGTATAAAAATCTAGGTTTTGAAATAGAAGGTGTTTTAAAGAAAGAAAATTATGAAAAAGGAAAATATTATGATACCATAACAATGGGATTATTATTGGATTAATTATTAATATATCATAGACTTAAGGAGGCGTGTATGTTAATATTTGATGCACATTCAGATTTGATGACCGATATTACATCAAGGCGAATGTCAGGGGAAAAAAATGTATTTTTAAATAGACATAATGCTAAACTTACCAATGGAGGAGTTAATGCCCTAATAGCTGTAGTATGGATGGAACCAATAAATTATGCTAACTCATCAAATAGAATGTTTCAGATTCTAAAAAATAGCTTTGCTGAATTTTATCCCCTTGAAAATATTGAATTTCCAATTAGAAATGCAAAAGAGCTTGATACTGCAATATTAAATAATAAAATGGCAATAATACTTGGTATGGAAGGTCTTGAAGGGTTAGAAGATGATCCAGAGAACCTTTACTTACTCTATGAGCTAGGCTTAAGACATGCTTCCTTAACATGGAATCATGAAAATTTCTTTGCCACAGGAGTAAAAGCTGTTGAAAAAAATAAGGGATTGACAGAGTTAGGAAAAAGGGCTATTGAGATTATGGATGACCTTGGAATTCTCATAGATGTATCTCACGCAAATGAAAAGTCCTTTTGGGATATAATGGAATTATCATCAGGTCCGATTATTGCTTCTCATTCCAATGCATATAGTTTATGCCAAGCACCTAGAAACCTTAAAGATGATCAAATTAAAGCAATTGCAAAAACTAAAGGGGTAATAGGAATAAATGCATGGCACGAATTTATAGATTCAGCTAATCCCTGTGTGGAGAAATTGGCAGATCATGTAGATTATATAGCTAATATGATTGGTATTGACCATTTAGCTTTTGGATTTGATTTTACTGATTATCTAGAGGATGATTCTGTTTCAAGCTTTAGAACGGGTAAGCCTCAAGTAACAAAGAATCTGAAAAGTTCAGATGATATTCCAAATTTTATTAAAGAATTAAGGAGAAGAGGTTATACAAATGAAGAACTTAAAAAAATGGGATATTCTAATCTTCGAAATGTTTTTGAAATAGTTACTGAAAAAAATAATAAATAATACTCTTATAAGGAGTGCTTTTGGTTAACTTGAACTTTATATAGAATTATGATAAAATTCAAAAGATTAAAATTTATACTAAAG
>JAQVWY010000047.1 GCA_028709465.1 Tissierellia bacterium
GAGGAGTAATAAAAATGTTAAATTTGAGTGTGCTGGATGTAAAAACTCGCATGGAATACGATTCTATTGGAGCAAAAGAGGTGCCAGAATATGCCTATTACGGTGTGCAAACGTTGCGTGCAGCAGAGAATTTTCCAATAACAGGACTTGCTATGCATCCAGAGATTATTAATAGCATTGCAGAAATCAAAAAAGCTGCAGCAATTACTAACTATGAGGTTGGAAGACTTGATAAAAAACGTACAGACGCAATAGTAAAAGCATGCGATGAAATTATTTCAGGTAAACTACATGATCAATTTATCGTAGATCCAATTCAGGGTGGTGCTGGTACAAGCCTCAATATGAACGCTAATGAAGTTATTGCCAATCGTGCAATTGAACTTTTGGGGGGCATAAAGGGTAATTATTCCATAATAAATCCCAACGATCATGTGAATTATGGTCAATCCACAAATGATGTATTTCCTTCCTGTGGAAGAATTACTACACTTAAGCTAATAATTAAAGTACAGGAACAGCTAAATCGCCTTTACAGTGCACTTATTGTAAAAGCGGAAGAATTGGATGGCGTTATCAAAATGGGACGTACTCAAATGCAAGATGCTGTACCTATCCGTCTTGGTCAAGAATTTCGAGCTTATGCAAATGCTATCAAACGTGACATAGCGAGGTTTGAAACCGCCAAAGATGAAATGCGTAGCTTAAACCTTGGTGGTACAGCAATTGGTACAGGTATCAATGCAGATGAAAAATACTTCCTGCGTGTAGTGAAAAATATTGATAAAATTACGGGCCTTAAACTAACACAAGCTTACGATTTAATTGATGCAACACAAAATTTAGATGGTTATGTAGCCGTTTCTGGAGTAACAAAATCTTGTGCTGTGAATCTTTCCAAAATATCCAATGACCTACGACTTATGTCCTCAGGTCCGAGGGCAGGATTTGGGGAAATCAACCTGCCACCTAAACAAAACGGCTCTAGTATTATGCCTGGAAAAGTAAATCCTGTTATTCCTGAAGTTGTTAATCAGGTTGCATTTAATGTTATTGGAAATGACGTTACTGTAACTATGGCCGCTGAAGCTGGTCAGCTAGAACTTAATGCCTTTGAACCAATTATTTTTTATAATTTATTTCAGTCTATTGAAACAATAACTTATGCAGTTGAAACCCTTGTTGACAACTGTGTGGTTGGGATTACGGCAAATGTTGAACGCTGTAAGTCTATGGTAGAAAATAGTGTGGGTATTATTACAGCAGTGTCCCCTCATATTGGTTATAAAAAGACTGCTGAAGTTGCGAAGGAAGCTATAGAAACTGGTGTGTCTGTTCGTGAACTACTCATCCGAGATAAACTTTTGACCAGCGATGAACTCGATATAATCCTAAATCCATTTTCTATGACAGAACCAGGAATTTCTGGTGCAGAATTGCTAGAATCAATAGGAGAAACGGCGTGTATTGCACAGGTGATAACTAATGAGAGCAATTAAAGTTGATGATATTACAGAATCTGTACGTAAACTTTGTATGGATGCAAATTATGTACTTCCTTGTGATATTTCTGATGCATTAGAACAGAAACAGCGTTTGGAACCATGGCCGCTTGCTAAGGATGTATTGGGAGATATTCTTAAAAATATTAATATTTCTAAGGAAGATTACTTACCTCTTTGTCAGGATACTGGTATGGTTTGTGTGTTTTTGGAACTGGGTCAAGATGTACATATCACAAATGGTTCCCTTGAAGATGCAATTAATGAAGGTGTGAGACAAGGGTACAAAGATGGATTCTTGCGAAATTCGGTTGTAAAAGACCCCTTGAGGAGAATAAATACTAGTGACAATACACCTGCTGTGATTTATTGTCGTATAGTGGATGGTGATTATCTACGTATTACCGTGGCACCAAAGGGATTTGGTTCGGAAAATATGAGTCGCATAAAAATGTGTAAACCCTCAGATGGTCAGATAGGTGTTATGGATTTTATTGTTGAGACTGTGTCATTAGCAGGATCTAACCCATGTCCTCCAATTGTAGTTGGTGTGGGGATTGGCGGTACGTTTGATCGTGTGGCGCTCTTAGCAAAACAGGCGTTATTACGTCCTATAGATCAACGAAACACTGACCCATATTACGCTGAAATGGAAGTAGCTTTATTAGAACGAATAAACATGCTGGGAGTGGGACCACAAGGTTTTGGCGGAAAGACAACTGCCCTAGCTGTAAATATTGAAACATTCCCCACACATATTGCAGGGCTGCCAGTAGCAGTTAATATCAATTGCCATGTCGCACGCCATGCAAGCGTAGTTTTGTAAGGAGCTCAGAATATGAAGAAGATAAATACACCTTTAACAAAAGCAGATGCAGTTTCTCTTACATCTGGAGAGAGAGTACTATTAAGTGGTATTATTTATACTGCACGTGACGCTGCACATAAGCGTCTCGTGGAATTGGTAGAACAAAAAAAACCACTCCCTTTTCCAATTGAAGGATCTGTCATATATTATGTTGGCCCAACGCCTGCATCACCAGGTAGAGTTATCGGTAGTTCAGGACCTACAACTAGCTATCGAATGGATGCTTACTCTCCTACATTGCTTGACTTGGGACAATTGGGTATGATTGGAAAAGGCGATCGCTCCCCTGAAGTAATAAGGAGTATGATAAAAAATAAAGCTGTTTATTTTGCAGCCATAGGAGGTGCTGCCGCGCTTATTTCAAAGCATATCTTAAGTGCTGAGATTGTTGCCTATGAGGATTTAGGGGCTGAAGCAATTCGAAAACTTGAAATAAAAGATATGCCTGTTGTTGTAGCAATTGATTCTAGAGGAAAGAGCATTTATGATGCTGGACCTAAAGAATATTTAAAAAGTTTAATTAATTTAGGAGGTTTTTAAAATGGATTATGCTCAGGAATCATTAAAACATCACTATAAATGGCGAGGAAAGCAGGAAGTTGTACCGAAAATGTCAGTGACTTCAAAAGAAGATTTATCTATTGCCTATACACCAGGCGTTGCTCAACCCTGTCTAGAGATACATAAGGACGTAAATAAAAGCTATGAGCTTACTGGGCGTTGGAATACAGTAGCCGTCGTTACAGATGGTTCTGCTGTACTTGGCCTTGGCGATATTGGACCAGAAGCTGGTATGCCCGTTATGGAAGGTAAATGCGTACTGTTCAAGACTTTTGGCGGTGTTGATGCTATTCCTCTCTGTGTTCGTTCGAAAGAAGTTGATGATATTGTCAATGTTGTTTCATTGTTGGCAGGTAGTTTTGGCGGTGTTAATCTTGAAGATATTGCAGCTCCCCGATGTTTTGAAATAGAGCGCAAGTTAAAAGAACGTTGCGATATCCCTATTTTTCATGACGATCAGCACGGTACTGCTGTTGTGACAATGGCAGCACTTATTAACGCACTAAAACTTGTAAAAAAAGATATCCACGATATCAGTGTAGTTACACTAGGCGCTGGGGCGGCTGGTATTGCAATTATCAAGCTTTTAATGGCAATGGGTCTTAAAAATGTTATTATGTGTGATCGTCATGGTGCAATTTATGAAGGGAAAGAAAATTTAAATGGGGAAAAAGCCCAGGTGGCAAAAATAACAAACCGCAACAAAATAAAAGGTAGTCTTAGGGATGTTCTAAAAGGAGCAGATGTATTTATCGGTGTTTCAGCTCCAGATACTGTAACACAGGATATGGTTCGCAGCATGGCTAAGGATTCTATTCTATTTCTAATGGCTAACCCTACTCCTGAAATTATGCCAGATTTGGCTCTTGAAGCGGGTGCAGCAGTAGTTGGTACTGGCCGCAGTGATTTTCCAAACCAAATTAACAATGTTTTGGCTTTTCCAGGAATCTTTAGAGGAACACTTGATGTTAGAGCAAGTGATATCAATGATGAAATGAAAATTGCAGCAGCATATGCAATTGCTGACCTAGTATCTGAAGCAGAGCTGAAATCTGATTATATTATTCCTACGATATTTGATTTACGTATAAAAGACGCAGTTGCAGCTGCTGTGGCTGAAGCTGCTAGAAAAAGTGGCGTTGCAAGGATATAAATTTAAAAAGATTACCAATTAAAAATTCGAAAAAAACTAAACCACCTTCAAAATAAAATGGGGTGGTTTATATTTTTGTCATTAAATTGACAACATCAATCAAGACGCGTATTGACCAATTGTTGTAAATAGTATATAATTAAATTAACTGAAAATAAAAAGCCTATTGATAATAGATACTAGGAGGCGAATTTCGGTATACTTATGTATGCGAAATTCGCCTTTTTTAATAAAAAGTTCTAAAGTTCTCAAAAATTAATACCAATGATAATGATAATTTATTTATTAGAATATAGAAAGGATAATACAATAAATTAGAATAAAAGAAAAGATTTAAATATAATTATTGCATAGTAACTTATAATGTACGCAAAAGAAAGGATGTGTGATAAAATGGAAAAGGTTATTATTACAGGCGATTCATTAACATTGGAAGATGTGGTTAATGTTTGTAGAAAGTATGTTTATGTAGAATTATCAGATTCAGCAAAAGATAGAATTTTAAAATCTAGAAAAATAGTTGATGATTTTGTTAAAAATGAAAATGTAGTGTACGGTGTTACAACGGGCTTTGGGAAATTTAGTGACGTTACAATATCAAAGGATGAATCAAAAATATTACAGAGAAACCTTATAGTAACTCATGCTGTAGGAGCAGGGAAATCATTTGCAACTGAAATTGTAAGAGGCATAATATTGCTTCGTATTAACAATTTAGCGAAAGGGTATTCTGGAGCAAAGTTAGAAACCATACAAACATTAATAGATATGCTTAATAGAAGAGTGCATCCTATAATTCCAGAGAAAGGTTCTTTAGGAGCTAGCGGCGATTTAGCACCATTATCTCATATGGTATTGCCGTTGATAGGATTAGGTGAGGCAGAATTTAATGGCGAAATATTACCTGGTGATGTTGCAATGGAAAAAGCAGGCATACCTATAATAGAATTGTCTTCTAAAGAAGGTCTTGCATTAATTAATGGTACACAAGTAATGACTTCAATTGGAGCATTGACTGTTTATGATGCTATAAATTTGGTTAAAGTATCTGATATTGCAGCTGCACTTAGTTTTGAAGCCCAAAATGGTATAGTGACTGCACTTGATAATAAAGTACATGAAGTAAGACCCCATAAAGGACAAATTAGTACTGCCAAAATATTGCTGGATTTGTTGCAAAATAGCAAAATGACTACAAAACAAAGTGAAATTAGGGTACAAGATGCATACTCTTTAAGATGTACGCCTCAAGTGCATGGAGCTAGCAAAGATGCAATAAATTATGTTGTAGATAAAGTGAATATAGAAATAAATTCTGTTACAGATAATCCTATAATATTTCCTGAAACACTAGAAGGAATTTCTGGTGGTAATTTTCATGGTCAGCCAATGGCTTTAAGTTTTGATTTTTTAGGAATAGCTTTAGCGGAACTTGCCAATATTTCTGAAAGAAGAATAGAGAGATTGGTAAATCCCTTACTTAGCGGCCTTCCAGCATTTTTAGTTGAACATGGAGGACTAAATTCAGGATTTATGATTGTTCAGTATTCTGCAGCTTCTTTGGTTTCAGAAAATAAAATATTAGCACATCCAGCATCAGTTGATAGTATACCATCCTCTGCTAATCAAGAAGATCATGTATCAATGGGTACAATTGCAGCTAGAAAATCAAGAGAGATAATGGAAAATGTCAGAAGGGTGCTTGCAATGGAAATCATGTGTGCATGTCAGGGTATTGATTTAAGAGGAAACAAAGGTTTGGGTAAGGGAACAGAACCTGTTTATGAAGTTGTAAGAAATTACGTTCCTATGTTAAAAAAAGATAGACCTTTGTACGAAGATATAAATAATTGCGAAAAATTAATAATTAATGGAGATATAATTAAGGCGGCTGAAGAATACATTGGAGAAATTAAGTTTTAAGTTTGATTCTGTCATCCTGAACGATAGTGAAGGATCTCTATAATTATATAACTTTATATTTTTTTTATAAAATACAAGGAGGTTTGTATGATAAGTAATTTAGATATTTCAAATGCTATGACAATAAAATTAGATGACAAGTTGCCAGAATATCCAAACTTTAAGGGAGATGTTAGAAGGGCGCCTAAAAGAGAACTTACTTTAAATCAAAGGGAAATTAAACTTGCTCTTAAAAATGCTTTAAGATATGTGCCTGAAAATTTACATGAAGTATTGGCTCCAGAATTTTTAGAGGAACTTATGACTAGAGGAAGGATTTATGGCTATAGATATATGCCTAAAGAAAGAATATATGGTAAACCAATAGATGAATATAAAGGTAAATGTACTGAAGGAAAAGCATTACAGGTAATGATAGATAATAATTTAGATAATGAAGTCGCTTTATATCCATATGAATTAGTAACCTATGGTGAAACTGGGCAGGTATGTCAGAATTGGATGCAATATCAATTGTTAAAGAAGTATTTGGAAGAATTAACGGATGAGCAAACACTTGCTGTTATGTCAGGGCACCCACTGGGATTATTTAAATCTCATAAAACAAGTCCAAGAGTTATATTAACTAATGGTTTAATGATAGGTATGTTTGATAATCCTACTGATTGGGCAAAAGCTACTGCTATGGGATGTTCAAGTTATGGTCAGATGACTGCTGGTGGTTGGATGTATATAGGACCACAGGGAATAGTTCACGGTACATTTAATACTTTAATTAATGCAGGAAGGAAAGTATTAGGTATTAAAGGTGATGAGGATCTTGCAGGTCGTTTATTTATTACATCTGGCCTAGGGGGCATGAGCGGTGCACAACCAAAGGCTATTGAAATTGCTAATGGAGTAGGAATAATTGCAGAGGTTGATTATTCTAGAATTGAAACAAGATATAAACAAGGCTGGGTATCTAAAGTTACTAATAATCTAGAAGAAGCTTTTAATATTTCTAAAGAATATTTGAATAAAAAACAAACAATTTCAATAGCATATCACGGAAATATAGTTGATTTGTTAGAATATGCGGTTGATAATAATATACATGTGGATTTATTGTCAGATCAAACATCATGTCATGTACCTTATGATGGAGGATATTGTCCAAAAGGTATAACATTTAATGAAAGAACTGAATTATTGAAAAGTAATAAAAATAAATTTATTGAGTTGGTTAATAAATCATTGGCAGAACATTATAAAGCAATTAAAACCTTAGTAGACAGAGGAACTTATTTCTTTGATTATGGCAATTCCTTTATGAAGGCGGTATTTGATTCGGGTGTAAAAGAAATTGCTAAAAACGGAGTTGATACAAGTGAAGGATTTATTTTCCCATCATATGTTGAAGATGTTATGGGCCCAATGTTGTTTGATTATGGATATGGACCATTTAGGTGGGTATGTTTAAGCAGGAATTCAGAAGATTTAAGAAAAACTGATCATGCAGCAATGTCTGTAATTGATCCAAATAGAAGAGGGCAAGACAGAGATAATTATATATGGATTCGAGATGCTGAAAAGAACAATTTAGTTGTTGGAACTCAAGCGAGAATTCTTTATCAAGATGCATTAGGAAGAAGGGATATTGCTTTAAAATTTAATGAAATGGTTAGGAATAAAGAGATTGGACCAGTTATGATAGGTAGAGATCATCATGATACAGGAGGCACTGATTCACCATTTAGAGAAACATCAAATATTTATGATGGGAGCAATGTTACTGCAGATATGGCAGTTCACTGTTTTGCAGGAAATGCAGCAAGAGGAATGAGTTTAGTTGCACTTCATAATGGTGGGGGAGTAGGAATAAGCAAAGCTATTAATGGTGGCTTTGGTATGGTTTTAGATGGAAGTGAAAGAGTAGATGAAATATTAAAAAAATCCATACCTTGGGATGCAATGGTTGGTGTTTCAAGAAGAAGCTGGGCAAGGAATGAGCATTCAATTGAAACAACTATAGATTACAATAAACAATTTGAAGGTAAAGATCATATTACGATTCCATATTTAGCAGATGATGATTTAATCGATTCTGTCATCCGAAACGGAGGAAATTATGAATAAAATTATTGAATGTGTACCAAATTTTAGTGAAGGAAGAGATTTAACAAAGGTAGAAAAAATAGTAGATGTGTTTAGAGGTAAGAAAGATATAAAGTTATTGGACTATTCTAGTGATGAAAATCACAATAGAACTGTAGTTACAGTTGTAGGTGAACCATCACAATTAAAAGAAGCTATAATTTTAGCTATTGGAAAAGCAGTTGAGTTAATTGATTTAACAAAACATGAGGGGCAGCATCCTCGTATGGGTGCTGTTGATGTTGTTCCTTTTATTCCTATAAAAAATGTAACTGTTGAAGAAGCAGATAGTCTTGCAAAAGAAGTTGCATTGGAAGCTTCTCAAAAATTTAGTTTACCTTTCTTTTTATATGAGAAATCAGCTACATCATCTCATAGAGAAAATCTGGCAAATATTAGAAGGGGACAATTTGAAGGTATGGCTGAAAAAATGAAGGATGATATGTGGAAACCAGATTATGGTCCTGAAAGTATTCATCCTACTGCAGGAGTAACAGCAATTGGTGCAAGAATGCCTCTAATAGCATATAATGTGAATCTTTCTACCAATAATATTGAAATAGCAAACAAAATAGCTAAAAATATTAGACATATAAATGGAGGGTTTAGATATGTTAAGGCAATAGGAATAGAACTTGAAGACAGAAATATAGTTCAAGTATCAATTAATTTAACTGATTACACAAAAACATCGATATACAGAGTTTTTGAAACTATTAAGATGGAAGCAAGCAGATATGGTATTAATATAATTGGCAGCGAAATAGTTGGATTATTGCCTATGCAGGCTTTGGTAGATACAGCAGATTATTATTTGAGATTAGAAAACTTTAAAATAGACCAAATTTTAGAAACAAGATTTTAATAATATGATAGAAGGAGATTGTTATGAGTAATTTGTTGATAAAAAACGCTTATGAGCTTGTTACATGTAAAGGAAACCATCCAAAGCATGGAAAAGAAATGTCTGATATAGGCATAATAAAAAATGGCGCAATAGTTATTAAAGATGATATTATTGCAGATGTTGGTGATACAGAACAAATATTAAAAAAGTATAATGAATCAGAATATAAAGTGATAGATGCAACAAGCAAGGCGGTATTGCCAGGATTTATAGATTCTCATACACATTTTATATTTGGAGGATATAGGGCTGATGAATTTTCATGGAGGCTAAAAGGTGACAGTTATATGTCTATAATGGAAAGAGGAGGAGGTATAACTAGTACTGTAAGAGCAACTAGAAATACTTCTTTAAATGATTTAATAAATATAGGCAAGAAGCGTTTAAATAAAATGATGGAAATGGGCGTCACAACTGTAGAAGGTAAAAGCGGTTATGGGTTGGATTTAGAAACAGAAATAAAACAACTAACAGCAATGAAAGAGTTAAATGAAATTCATCCTATTGACATTGTATCTACTTTTTTAGGACCACATAGTGTTTTGCCTGAGTATAAGGGTAAGGAAGAAGAATTTATAGATTTTATGATAAATAATGTAATGCCTATTGTTGTTAAGAATAATCTTGCAGAGTTTGCTGATATTTTTTGTGAAAAAAATGTGTTTTCTATAGAACAGTCTAGAAGGTTTTTAAATGAGGCAAAAAAATTAGGCTTAAAATTAAAAATTCATGCAGATGAGATGGTACAGTTTGGTGGGGCTGAATTGGCTTGTGAGCTATCTTGTGTATCAGCTGATCATCTTTTGCAAGCTTCAGAAAAAGGAATTAAGAACCTTGCAAATTCTGATGTAGTAGCTACACTTTTGCCTGCAACAGCTTTTTGTTTAAAAGAGGACTATGCAAGAGGAAGATATATGATTGATTCTGGATGTGCAGTTGCTTTAGCTACTGATTTTAATCCAGGAAGCTGTTTTACATTTTCAATACCATTAGTTATTGCACTTGCAGCTTTACATATGGATATGACGATTGAAGAAATTATCTGTGCTTTGACTATTAATGGCGCTGCAGCAATCGGTAAAAGTGATGTAATAGGTAGCATTGAAGTTGGTAAAAAAGCTGATATAATAATTCTGGAATATCCTTCAATACACTTTTTGCCTTATCATGCTGGAATTAATATAGTTGAAACAGTAATAAAAAACGGAAAGGTTATTGGATAAATAATATGAAAAATATGACATTGGTTGATTTTGCAAATCAAGTGGCATCGAATTCACCTGTACCTGGTGGTGGAAGTATAGCAGCAGTATGTGGAACTTTAAGTGCAGCCTTGACTGAGATGGTTGCAAATCTTACAATTGGCAAGAAAAAGTATATGCAAGTAGAAGAACACATGAAAGAAATTATTCAAGAGGCTTGTAATTTAAGAAATAAACTAATTGATGATATACAAAAAGATAGTGACTCCTATAATAAAGTTATCACATCATACAAAATGCCAAAGGATACTGATGAGGAAAAAGTAATCAGACAAAAAAATATTCAAGAAAGCTTGAAAAATGCTGCACTTGTACCATTAAGCGTAGCTGAAAGTTCTTATCAAGTATTACCATTGGTAGAAGAAGTAATTGAAAAAGGAAATTCTAATGCTGTCACCGACGGATTAGTAGCATGTATGATGGCTAGAACATCCGTCTTATCTGCGCTTTTAAATGTTAAAATAAACCTTATTTCAATAAATGATATTGATTTTGTAAATAATTTAAATGGAAAAGTTAAAGAATTAGAAATAAGAACTATGGAATATGAGAAAAAAATATTAGAAAAGTCACCATTTTAATGGTACTTTATATATAATTGCATGGTTCTATTCTTATGATTTATAAATAAAGACAACTATATAAAGTCAAGAGAAATTTGATAATTTAATATGAAAAAATTGATTAAAAAAAGAGCATGGAGGAAAATAATTTAATGGAATTATTATAGTTCCATTATAGAAGGAGATGCTATGGAAAAGAGAGGTATTGGCAAAATTGCAATAACATTAGCTATCAAATCTGGCGATATAGATAAATTAAGGGCTTATTATGAAAGTAAAAATTATGTAATTTTCAAAAGTCAAGTAGGTTCTATGGATGCCAAGAAAATAGTGGCAGCAATAGAAACAGCAGCTTTAAGAGAAGATATAATAAGAGAAAACTATCATGAAGAACATGCAATATATCATGCAATTATTGAAGCATTAAGTGGCTATTGTAGAGGGCAAGTAATGTTAGGTGAAGTACTAAGAAGCGCAGGCTTGACATTTACTATTGTTAGAGGTTATTTAATTGAAGATGATCCCTCTTCAGGAAATTGGATAGCCGTTGTTCTATATGGACAGATTGGTTCACCTAGAAAAGGATTTGAACACGAAGCAATAGGAATGGGAATTCAACCAATATAAATTGTAAAGCTTTTAATAATTAAAATTTAAATTTTTTCTTGATGATAGATAATTATAAGTATAAAAAATAATCAAAAATAATTTATAAAATTAATTTTGTAATTTTATCGTATTATTTGTTAATTAGTTTTATTCAAGAATAATAACTTATTACTTACACATAATAAAAGCAGGATTCGTTTAGCATTAATCGTGCTAAATAATAGATTATGTGAGGAGAAATAAAATGAATAACAGACCAAAACCAGATGATAGAAGAGATAATGTTGAAAAAATTCAACAAGATATTACAAATACAATAATAAACTACAGAGAAACAAAAGATTTAATCAACAAAGTTGACAATGAAAAAGAAAGAAATGACTTAATAGAAAAAAATCAGAGAAGAGAACAATCTATTAAGGGCAAGAGAGAAGAAATTAGAGATGAAGCATTAGCTAGAAAAAATGGGTATAAGTAAGTTAATACTGGTAAAAAACTATAATTAAAAAAAATTAATATTTAATTTTTTTAAGAAAGGTTACTTTTGAATTATATAAAATAACCTTTCTTTTTTATTTCTAAAAATGGGAAATGTTATCTTAAAAAATATTAAAATTTTATTGACAATAATGATAAAACAGTTTATACTGTACATATAGTATATATACAGTATAACGTATTGAAAAGGATGATTAAATGAAAATAGTTATATCAAATTCTAGTAAACAGCCAATATATGAACAAATAACATATCAAATAAAAGAGGAAATTATAAAGGGATTATTAACAGAAAATACTGTATTGCCATCAATTAGAAATTTAGCTAAAGAATTAGGTGTAAGTGTTATAACTACCAAAAGAGCTTATGAAGAACTAGAAAGAGAAGGTTATATACATACTATTCCTGGAAAAGGTACATTTGTCGCCAGTCAAAATATAGATGACATAAAAGATAAGAAAAATAAAATGATTGAGGAAGACTTAATAAGGATTATTGAAGAATGCAAAGTATTTAAAATATCAAGAGATGAACTAATAGAAATGATTAATATTTTATATGAATAGGAGTTATATTATGGAAAATATTTTAGAAATTAAAAATTTAAGTAAAAGCTATGGCAATTTTAAACTTGATAATATTGGTTTTAATATTGAAAAGGGTTATATAATGGGATTTATAGGCCCTAATGGAGCGGGTAAAACAACTACAATAAAATTAATAATGAATTTAATTAAAAGGAATTCAGGAGAAATTAAGGTTTTTGGATTAGATAATATAAATCATGAAAAAGAAATAAAAAGTAGGATAGGATTTGTTTATGATGAATCTAATTATTATGAAAATTTAAGCGTTAAAGATAATGCAAAATTAATTGCGGATTTTTATGAAAAGTGGAGTTGGACAGAATTTGATAGATATATAAATATATTTGGGTTAGATAAGAAACAAAAAATTAAGGAATTGTCAAAGGGTATGAAAACAAAATTTTCATTGGCCACTGCGTTGTCCCATGAGGCTGAACTATTGCTCATGGATGAACCTACCTCAGGACTTGATCCTGTTTCAAGGCAGGAAATTATTAATATACTTCAAGAGTATATTGAAGATGGAAATAAAAGTGTATTATTTTCAACACATATTATTTCTGATATAGAAAAGATGGCAGATTATGTAACATTTATAAATAAAGGAAAGATAGTTTTTTCTGAAGAAAAACTTAAAATCGAAGATGAATACAGAATAGTAAAAGGTGGGCTTGATATTTTAGAAAGCATATCAGAAGAGGATTTTATTCAAATTAAAAGGAACAAATATGGTTTTTCTGGATTAACAAAAGATTACCACAAGTTTCAAAATATATATGGTTCTAATATTGTTGTTGATAAGCCAAATATCGAAGAAATCATGCTTTATATGGTAGGTGAAAAATATGAATAAAGCTGTTAAACGCAATCTGTATATAATGATAAAAAATTATTTTTTTAATATTGTTTTTTTGATTCTTTCAGTGCCCCTTTGGGGTATTACAAGCAATAATATAGGTGGTATGACGTTGACAATACCAATAATGACATATACATCTATTTCCATAATAGAGCAGTATGAAGAATTATATAATTATGATTGTATATTAAACAGTCTGCCTATTAGCAGATATGATATTGTAAAATCAAAGTTTAAATCAATATTTATAATTTACTTAATCAATACTGTTTTAACATTAGTAACTGAATTAGGTTACAGTATGTTAGGAGTGAAAGAATTTATACCTGCCAATATGTATATTTTAGGAATATCATTATCTTTTTTATTATCAATGATTTATGGTGCGGGAGCAGTTTTTATAATATGTAAATTTGGATATGGAAAATTAAAAACATTTGGAATAATCTTGATGCTTATAATTATGTCAACTTTAAGTATTCCTCTGTATATATTGCATAACGGCAATTATATACTGCAGGCATCAGCTATAATCATAATTTTAGGTGCTGCAGTTTATTTTATACTTCAAAAATACACAATAAAAATTTATTATGAAAAGGAATTTTAGGGGGGATTTTATGTTAGATTCTGTGAAACTTCTGAAAAAGGATGTTAATATAATATGTAAATTAGAAAGATCTAGCTTTTTAGTTTTGTTTTACTCTTTCTGTATGAGCAGTTTTATTTTTAACAACAACCCACTTGCTTTACAAATAATTTCATTTGCTACAGCATATGCAGTATATGGATTAGTAGTAAGCTTAATATCAAATGAAGAAAAGAAGAAAACTTCACTGATATTTCAAAGTGTACCTGTGAGGAAAAGGAGTACAGTAATTGGAAAATACTTATTTTCGCTGGTAGTTATAGTATTTGCAGCATTCATTAGCAGTATTTTTCCTCTTGTAAAAACATTGATGGAAAAAGATGTTTCCTATGTATACTTAAGCTTTATAAATAGTATAATATTTTGTTTATTCATATTTTCAATATTTTTTCCTCTATTTTATTCATTAGGGTACTCGAAAATGCAGCCAATAAGTTTAGTTATTTTTTATGGACTAATATTTATTCCAATAGTGTTAAATTTGTTAAAAGATGCAGAAATAATAAAACCTGCTATTAATTTTATATTAAATCTTATTAGTTTCATAAATAGCAATCTGGTAATATCATTTGCTGTAAGTTTATTGCTTTATTCTTTATCAATACTATTATCAATTTATTTAGAGAATAACAAATAGTGGACATAGGGGACGGTTCTCCCCTATGGTTTTGGTTTTTAGGTTTAGAAATCTCCTGTTGTAACACTTGCTGATTCAAATGTTGCCATTTCGTCTGCTATTTTAATAGCGGCTTCAACCATATTAAACATTAGAGCAGCACCTGTTCCTTCTCCTAGTCTCATGTTGAAATCAAGTCTTGGTTTAAGTCCTAGTGGTTCAAATGCTAATCTTTGTCCTAACTCTTCAGAACCGTGAGAGGATATCATATATTTGCAAGATAAAGGAGCTATTTTATATGCAGTTAATGCAGAAGCTGCAGAAATTATACCGTCAAGGATTACTGGAACATTTCTGTAAGCTGCTTCTAATATAGCACCAGTTAAAGCTGCGATTTCTAATCCTCCAATTTTGGATAATGTATCTATTGGGTCTGAAATATCTGGTTGATTTACTTTTATAGCTTTTTTAATGATTTCTTGTTTATGTTTCAATGCTTCATCCTTTAAGCCAGTTCCTCTTCCTGTAACTTCCTCAACACTATGTCCTGTAAAAGATGCTATGAGTGCTGAACTAGGTGTAGTGTTTCCAATCCCAACTTCTCCAGTTGCTATGAGATTGATCCCTCTATCTATTGCTTCTGATGCTATCTTTGCACCTGTAAAGAGTGCAAGCAAAGCTTCCTTTCTAGTCATAGCAGGTCCATTAGCCATATTTTCTGTGCCGCATTTTACTCTGTTAGTCATAAGTTCTGGAGGATCTAGTGGTAATGCAATACCTATATCTGTTGCGATTACTTCTGCTCCAGCATGTCTGGCAAGAACATTTATTCCCCCACCGCCGTTTAAATAACTGTAGAATAATTGTCTTGTAACTTCTTGTGGAGCTGCACTTACGCCTTCGGCTACAACTCCATGGTCTCCAGCCATTAATAAAACAGCTTTTTCATTAATTTTTGGGTGCGAAGTTCCATAGATACCTGCAACTTGCTGTGCCATATCCTCTAATAAACCTAAACTTCTGTGAGGTTTAATTTTGTTGTCCAATCTTTCTTGCATTTCAAGAACAGATTCTTCATTAAGGTCTTTTATACCTTTTGTTAACTCTAAAAGAGCTGTTTCAAGTTCTTTTTCAGTGGCATTTTTAATGTCATTTAAGTTGTGAAATTTTGCTTGTTTTTTTACTATAATCATTTTTCTCCTCCTAAATTTTATTCTTTTTATATTTTTTTCCCTAATTCAGTTAATTAAAATACTTAGATACGCAGTCTGCGTTCACCATTTTTTCTGCTCCTTACGTCGCAAAAAATGGGAACTCGTTGCGTTTGACCTAAACCCATTTTTCAGAAAAAAGACTCTGAAAAATGGGTTTAGGTCATAAATAAAAGTCCCAACCACAAAAATGTGGTCGGGACTTTGCCGTCGTCTCGCCTCTTTCCATAAGGAAAGCAACCTCATTAGGCAGGTCTCCTGACTTAAGACTCAAGCGTCTTTTCGTTCCTTCCCAGCAATAGCCAGTGGTTCGATGACTCGTCTTTACAGTGGTGGGTCCGTACTGGCTTTTACCAGTTTCCCTATTATCCCATGGGGCACCTAATAAGCTTAATATGTATTTGTATAGGGAACACCTTTAAGATAGTTAGACTACGTGGTCTACTCTTAAGAGAATGTTCCTGAATTTATTATACAAAAGCCTCTAGTAAAAGTCAAATATAATTAATGATTTTTTAAGATTTGGTTAATATACTAGTTAATGGGTTTTGTCAGGTCATAGCCTGAAGAATTTTACGGTTAACAGAATGACAACTAAAAAGGAGGAAAAGATTGAAAATATTATTGCCGTATATGAAAAAATATATGAAATATGCTGTACTATGTCCAATTCTTATGATATTAGAAGTACTAGCTGATATAATAGTACCATATCTAATGTCACGAATAGTAGATGTAGGTATTGTAAATCAAGATATAAGTTATATAGTAAAGATAGGACTTATAATGGTTGCTGCAGCACTGGTTGGTATGTTGTTTGGAATTATCAGTTCGTATTTTGGAGCAAAGGCTGGATTTGGATTTGCAGCAGAGGTTAGACAGCAGACATTTAAAAAAATTCAAGGTTTTTCTTTTGCAAATCTTGATGAATTTACAGTTTCTTCTTTAATAACGAGACTTACTAATGATTGTAATACAATAGGTCAGGTAGCGATGATGAGTTTGAGAATGGCAGTAAGAGCACCATTTTTAATGTTATTTGCACTTATAATGGCATTTAGAATTAATGCATCTTTAGCAAGGATTTTTTTAATTGCTATACCTATAACATCAATTATTATCTATTTTATTCTTAATAAAGCACGTCCATTGTTTTTTAAATTACAAACAAAGGTTGATAAAGTAAATGCAATTATACAAGAAAATTTAACTAATATAAGAGTAGTAAAATCTTTTAACAGACAAAAATTTGAGGAAAAAAAGTTTGAAGATAGAAATAATTCTTTAAGAGAAACTGCTTTAAAAGCTATATCGATTATTATTTTGTTTATGCCCATATTAAATATAATTATTTATTCAACAATCATTTCAATTTTATGGTTTGGTGGACAACAAGTAATAGTAGGTACAATGGGCAGTGGCGAATTAGTATCTTTTATTACATATATAACACAAGTATTAATGGCACTTATGATGATTTCATTTTTCTTTATGCAGCTTTTGAGGGGGTCTGCATCTGCAGGAAGAATTGCAGAAATATTAAATACGGAATCAGAAATAAAGGAAATAAATAATCCAACTAGGGATTTAAAGGATGGTTCTATTAAATTTGAAAATGTTAGTTTTATTTATCCCTCCAGCAAAGAGAATACTTTAAATAATATTAATTTCAAAATAAAATCTGGAGAAACCCTTGGAATAATAGGTTCTACAGGGTCATCAAAGTCAACGCTAGTGCAATTGATACCTAGGCTATACGATGTAACTGAAGGCTCCGTAATAGTTGGTGGATTAGATGTAAGAAATTATGATATTAAGGCTCTTCGTGACCAAGTTGCATTTGTTTTACAAAAAAACACTTTATTTTCTGGAACATTGAGAGAAAATATGCAGTGGGGAAATGAAAATGCTACTGATGAAGAAATTATTAAAGCACTAAAGCAAGCTCAAGCCTGGGAGTTTGTATCAAAATATGATGATAAATTGGACACAAAAGTTGAACAAGGAGGAAGTAATTTTTCCGGAGGTCAAAAACAAAGGCTTACAATTGCAAGAGCATTGATGAAATCTCCTAAAATTATAATACTTGATGACTCTACAAGTGCTGTAGATATGACCACTGATGCAAAGATACAGAAAATTTTCAAAGAAGAATTGCATGATGTAACCACTATAATTATAGCTCAAAGAATATCATCTATACAACATGCCGATAGAATTCTAGTAATGCATGAAGGTCGTATAGAGTCATTTGGAGATCATGATTCTCTTATGAAAAACTCTTCAATTTATAGGGAAATTTATGAATCTCAACAGAAAGGGGTGGTTGGTGAATGAATAAGCATAGACAATTGCGTCCAAAAGATCCAAAGAAAACTTTATTAAGATTATTTAGCTACTTTAAATTTAATAAAATGTTATTTATTGGGGGAATTTTATTTATAATAATAGGTTCATTAGCTGAAATAGGTGCTAATGCTATGTTAAGTCCTATTATAGATGCATTGGTTGTATACAGAGATATGAACCTTTTTATAAGATATTTACTGGTTATGGGTCTAATAGTAGTATTTATTGCCATAGGTCTATATTATGGAAATCTTTTTATGGCAAAATTAGCACAAAATACTGTCCATAAAATTCGTGAGGACATGTTTTCTCATATGGAAAAGCTTCCTGTATCATATTTTGACAGTCATACCCATGGAGATTTAATGTCTACATTCACCAATGATGTTGATATGCTCAATCAATCTTTAGAGCAAAGTGTATCGCAAATAATTATTTCTGTAATAACAGTTGTAGGTACATTTATAATGATGATTATTTTAAGTCCGATACTTACTTTAATAGTTGTATCAATGCTTGTTATTATGTTTTTATCTATAAAATATATCGGTAAAAAATCATCATCTAATTTCCGTAATCAACAATTATCTTTAGCTGGAATGAATGGTTATATAGAAGAGATGATGTCCGGGCAAAAAGTTGTTAAAGTGTTTAATTATGAGGACAGGGCTATAGGCGATTTTAATAATAAAAATGAAGAACTTAGAAAAGCAAGTACACAGGCAGCCACCTATGGTGTTATGCTCATGCCTATAATGGGAAACTTATCTTTTGTGCTTTATGCTTTAGTATCCATGGGTGGAGCGTTTTTAGTTATGAAAAATAAAATGAGCATAGGTAATATTGCATCATTTTTACAATATACAAGAACTATTTCTAGACCAATAACTCAAGTATCCAATCAACTAAATACATTGTTTGCAGCATTAGCAGGAGCAGAAAGGATTTTTAATGTTTTAGACGAAGAAATTGAAATTGACCAAGGTGATGTTGAACTTGCAAAAGATTGTACTGGTAAAAATAATCTTTGCTGGAATGTTCCTGTATCAAATGGAGAATATGAGCAAATCCCTTTAAATGGCGCAATTACAATAAAGAATTTAGATTTCGGATATACTCCAGAACAAATAGTTTTAAAAAATATCAACCTTTATGCAAAACCAGGTCAAAAAATTGCTTTCGTTGGCTCCACTGGAGCTGGAAAAACTACAATAACAAATCTTATTAATAGGTTTTATGAAATAAGTGATGGTTCTATAGAATATGATGGAATTGATATTAGAAGAATTAAAAAATATGATTTAAGGAGTACCATGAGTATTGTTTTGCAAGATGTTCACTTATTTGAAGGAACTATTGCTGACAATATAAGATATGGAAGACTTGATGCTACAGATGAGGAGGTTATAGAGGCTGCAAAACTAGCAAATGCACATTATTTCATAAAGCATTTGCCTCAAGGTTACGATACAGTGCTTTCAGCTGACGGTTTGAATTTATCACAAGGTGAAAGGCAATTGCTTTCTATTGCAAGAGCTGCTGTAGCTGATCCAACTATATTAATACTTGATGAAGCAACATCCTCTGTCGATACAAGAACTGAAAAACTTATATCAGAAGGTATGGATAAATTAATGGAAGGAAGAACAACTTTTGTTATTGCTCACAGACTTTCTACAGTTCGAGATTCTAATGCAATAATGGTATTAGAGCAAGGTGAAATTATCGAGCGAGGAAATCATGATGATTTGATGAAGCTAAAAGGACGCTACTATTCCTTAAATGCGGGAACTTTAGAATTAGATTAAATTCTAAAAAATCTAAAAGGCGAAGAATCTCTATCATGTTATAATAATAATCTGACTAATTATTTAAATTGGAGTGATATTTCGAATAAATTATTCTATTTTAATAAATATATTAAAATACATTGTTTTTTATTACAAAAACTGATATAATTTTCTATTATATAAGACAGACATTATTTTATAAAATAGGAGGTTTAAATGCTAGAACAACCTATATATTCTTTGTTTATTAGATTAATTCCTGAAACCTTTTTAGTTATATATTCTATTTGTCTTTTATCAAACTCAAAATATGACTTTAGAAGGTTATTAATATCTAGCTTACTAGGAGGAACAGTATTATATATTGTAAGGTTATTACCAATTCATTTTGGTATACATACTATCGTATCTCTTATGTTTGATATTTTAATATCAGTAAAATTAAATTATATTGATGTGCATAAAGCTATAGCAGGAGCAATGATATCGGTAATATTAATTTTTATATCTGATCTTTTACTCTTTGTAATATATACAAATATTTTACATATACCATCAGAAGTAATTTCAAAAGTGTCACTATTATCTGTTGTTTCTAGTATACCTTCATTATTAATATTTTACATAATAATAAGATTAGTCGTTTATTTAAAAGGGAAAAGGGGATAAGAATGGGCAACGTTGAAAAACTCTCTAATTTTATTGCATCGAAAATTTCGGCAAATTTATCTATTGATAGTGAACGCGAAGAAGTGTTAGCCTATGGAGCATTTGCACTCATTCAAACAATTTTGTCTATAATTATTATAGTGATATTTGGTGTGATTTTTGATGTGTTGATAGAAGTACTTGTCATTTCTTTTTCAGCAGCAATATTAAGAAAATTTTCTGGAGGTGTCCATGCTACTTCTCCTATTAGGTGTGCATTAATTGGAATGTTTATCTTTGGGGTGCTTGCTTTTTTAGTAAAACATTTTATTATAAATTTGGACTTTATTTATTTAATTGTGATTATGATGATAGCTTTTGCTTTTGTTTTATACATAATGTTTAAGTATAGTCCTGTAGGATCAGTTAATAAACCATTAAAAAATGAAAAAACTAGAAAAAATTTAAAAATAAAGTCTATAAAGTTTGTTTTATATTTATTAATATTAAATATTATCTTAATTACTACATATTTTAAAACTAAAAATAGTTTTTTGTTAACTATTTCTCTTTGTATCTCAACAGGTGTAGTATGGCAATCAATTACAATGGTATCCCTAGGTCACTTAATTATAAATATATTAGACAAATTATTAGGAGGTACAAATTAAAAAGGAGGACAAACAAATGAAAAGAAATTTAGTTATGAAAGTAATGACTTTAGCTTTAGGAATGTTAACATTTTTAGCAACAACTACTGCTGCTTCTGCTTGTATATGGGGATTATATCAGCCAGAAGAACCAAAATCATTACGAGAAAAATAAAAAGGAGGTCTAAATCGACCTCTTTTTAAATAATAGTTTAGATTGTAGGGGATATAAATGACTAATATTGATATAAATAGAAAACAAAAATTATATGATATAATTTCCGTTTTGAAACTTGTATCATTGTTTATATGTGGAGTTATTTTATTTGCACAGTTTCCAGAAGAGCTGTATTATGAGCTATGGGAGACCAATATTCATAGTAAAGGCTTAATGTTAACTATTTTAATTTGTATTACTGTTTTTATTTTAATTTTTAAAGCTTGGTTATATTCAAATAGAGAAAGTCAAAATAATTCAACATTTAATAATAGTAGCTTAATTGAAAATATAATATTAATATCTATATATACAGAACTAATTTATTTATCTGGTCTTTATAAAAGTCAATATAAATTCATTTATTTATTTATTATTGTAGCTAATACGATACAATATGGTTTTAAAGTAGGGATGATTACTGCAATTCTAAATTCGTGTATTATATTGGCAATTGATTTAATGGGGGAATATTCAGGCAATATCAACACTTATTTTGAAGCTGATTTAGTGTTATCAGGAGTATTTATTATTGTTGCATGGTCATTAGGATACTATGTAAAATTAGAAAATCAATATAGATTTAATGCTATGCAGCTCGCTAATATGGATGAATTGACTAATCTTTATAATCATAGATATTTTCATAATGCCCTTGCTCAGTTTATAAATTTTGCAAAAGATACTAATAGCACTGTGAGTCTTTTATTTATTGATATAGATCATTTCAAACATTATAATGATTTATATGGTCATACAGCAGGTGATGTTGTATTAAGGATGATAGGAGATATATTTAAGAAAAGTGTTAGAGAAAATGATATTGTAGCTAGGTATGGTGGTGAAGAATTTGCAATAATATTACCTAATACTTCTG
>JAQVWY010000129.1 GCA_028709465.1 Tissierellia bacterium
AGGAGTATACATATGAAAAAAATAATTAATGCTTTCAAGGATTTCATATATAATATTACTGACTATGGATTAATAATTACAGTAGTTATCGTTATGATGGCTCTATTAGCTTGGAGATTTGACATATTATTTAATAGAAGCATTGTAAAAGAAGCTATTGCAATCACTCCTCCAGAATATGAATTTAATGAAACAATTCCTGATAAAGCAAATAATGATGATCCTGGACAAATATCAAATAGTGATGATGATGAAAATTCTAGCTCTGAACATAACAATAACAATGAAACTAGCGTAATAGCAACAGTTGAAATACCACAAGGTTCTTTTCCTTCAAAAATAGGAGATATTTTAATGAATTCCAATATTATTGAGGACAAAGTTGCTTTTTTAGATAGATCAGTTGAACTAGGTCTAGATACTAAACTTAGAAGTGGAACTTATGAAATTGCTATAGGTACAAACTTAGATGAAGTAATAAAAATTATTGCAAATGCTAATTAGGAACAGTACTGAGTAATAGAATAGTATTGGGAATCAGTAGATTTAGCAATTGATTAGTAATTACAAACATAAGGGCGCCATCATAATGCGCCCTATTTTTTTATTCTATTTAACTATCATAAAGCGATAAATAACATTATCTACCGCTAACCTAATTGTTCAGTATTTTTGATTAACATAGTAATCAATAACTGATTTTTTTCTTCCTTCTGCAAATACTTTTTCTTTTCTCAAAACATCTAATAACCACAAACATTTAGAATGCAGAACAGCATACTCATAATCCTTAAGCACTATTTCATATAGTTTTCCTTCAAGAGCTAAAGATTCCATTTTTATAAAATATGCTTCCACATTTTCATAATGCATAAACCTTAATAATCTAAATGAAGTTTTATCTTTCTCATTGTAATAATAATCTGCTTCCTGTAAATATTTACTATAATAATTTATATGTTTTCCTTTATCTTTAATTTCCTGGGCAATCATTTTATGATATTTAGCCATCATATTATAAAATTGATAATTATACATACCTTTTTCAAAACTATCAATTCGTTGAAAAGGTTTAATACTTTTTTCTAATATATATTTATAGTTTAGTTCTAAATATTCCTTTTTATTTATATCCCCATTCATATGCTGTATAATCAACATATCTCTATGTTCAAAAAATTCATCAAATATTGTTTTATTTGGTTTAAAATAATTCATCGTGTCACTCTTTTCTAAAATCATTAATTGGAATCTATATTATTTATAAAACTCTAATCATTCTAGTAATATTTTAGCAGAATTTTTTATAATTATCAATCCTAATTTATTTGCACATAAAAACAACAACCACTAGTAGTTTTACTAGTGGCTGGTTATATTAACATTAATCCCTACATCAATACTTTATCCTTTAATGATTCGGGCATATCTTCAACATCATAATTTACACTCATAATAAATCTTACATTAAATTTTTCTGATAAATATTCTAATCTATTTACAACAACTTCTAATTTGTCTTTTCCAGTTTGTGCAATTTTATATAATCCATCTATGTAAACTTCTTCTATATCATAGTCAGTTGCTATTAACCCGCATACAAAACCTTGAAATTGGTCTTCATTAGTTAATCCGTATTCCTTTGTATTTATGTATCTGGCTCTGTAATCTAAATCAAATATGTGTCTGTTATTAGCTTCTAAGAAAACCATCTTCCCGTGAAGACTATCCAAAGATTTATTAGCCATTTCAATCATTCTTCTAGTCTTTCCTGTACCGTTATGTCCACAAATTAATTGAACCATAATAATCACACTCCCATTAATTTAATATTTTATTAATGTAAACCATTACATAATATATTGTACCACAAAATAATAATGTTTACACTATTTATTTTAAGTTTTTACATTTTATTTACATCTTTTTTTACCTTGATAACTTCCTTGTTTCTCCATTTTACATAAAATTTCGTCTTTAATTTTCCACCAGCTAATTCCCCAATTAACAAAGAGAGAATTTTCTTTAGGAGCCCTTCCTATTAATCTTTGAACTACTATATCTTTATTTAAGTTTTCAAGAAATTCTATAACCCTATGAACATATTCATCTTTTGAAATTAAAGATATTTCATTCTTTTTATATAATTCTCCCATAACGGTGTCTTCCATAATATATAAGGAATGCAACTTTACTTGATCTACCTTCATAATTGATAATATTTTTGCTGTTTCCCTTACGTCATCTATATTATCTCCTGGCAAATTTAATATAACATGAGCACATATTACAAATCCATATTTTTTAATTCTCATTGCTGCATCTAAAAATTCTGCAAGAGTATGCCCCCTATTTATATCTATTAAAGTGTGATAATTTACAGTCTGAAGTCCTAATTCAATTGAAATATTAATATTTTTTTCTTTTTGTACTTCATATAAAATTTCTAAATATTCATCACCAATACAATCTGGTCTAGTTGAAATACATATTTCAACTATTCCTTCTACTATTGCTTCATTAACATACTTTTGAAACCTATCTAATTCCAAATATGTATTAGTATAATTTTGGAAATAAGCAATAAACTTATTCGCTTTATATTTTTTAGATATGTATTCCATATTTCTGCGTAGCTGTTCCTTAACCGATATGGAATTATCTAACATTTCAAAGCCAGTACCGTTTTGTGCACAAAATGTACATCCTCCATAACTAATTGTTCCATCACGATTTGGACATGTGACTGGTATATTTATTGGAAGTTTATATACCTTCTCCCCATATTTTGCCTTTAAATATGTAGAATATTCATTATATAATACTTTCATTATTTTTTCCTTTAAAATTTGTTTTATGTATTATTATATTATAATGCTTTATTTATTAAAAGCCAAATATTTATTTTAATATTTTATATCTTTATGTAAATAATATTAATGAAAAACTTTAGGAGGTAATAAAATGTATATAAAAGATGGGTTAATTCCAACTGTATTAGGAACAGCTGTCACTGCAACAGGATTGGCATTAAGGAAAACAAATCTACCAGAGTCTTATAGAAATGGAATAATTGGATTTGGATTAGCGCATGTAGTTTTGGGTTCAATAGATTTGTTAAACAACAATAATGAAAGAAATAAACTTATGAATAAAATGTCAAAAACAGTTAGTTTTAAATAGGAATAGCAAACTTTCTCAAGGAAAATGCTGACAATATCATAACGTTTTGTCATAAAATTTTTGTAATTCTGAACAGCAGGTGAAGAATCTCTCTGTTGCAATATCAAAAGAGATCCTTCACTTTGTTCAGGAGACAATATGTAAATTTGTCAATAGTCTTAAGCATGCTTTACTTTATACTTAGGCAAAAATAACATAAAATAAAGAATAAAGTCCAGCAAGTCCAATTAAGATATATATTGCTTTTCCTATAGGACTTTTTAATCCTCCAAAAAAATTTTCAACTAAATCAATTTTTGATATTCCATATAAACCCCAGTTCAAAGCACCAAGAACTATAAGTATAGATGCAATTGCAGTAATTATTCTCATACTTCCTCCTATTTCCCTTTTTATTACATTATATTAAGAATTGAAAGAAATATGTACATGTATATAAATTTTAAATATTAAATAATTTATTTAGCTCAACAGATACTCCGAAATTATTATTATCATATTCTGATATAATTTTTCCCGCTTTTAGAACTTCTTCCGTTCCATTTTTCATAGCAACACCAACACCAGAATTTTTTAACATTTCAATATCATTATTGTCATCCCCAAATGAAATTATTTCCTCTGGTTCAATATTTAAGGTTTTAATATACTTTTCCAATGCTCTCCACTTACAACCATCAACATGTAAGAATTCCAGCAATGCCCTTTTGCTTATATTTTTATTGCATATAGAATTAAATTCACCTTTATTGAATTTGTTAATTTCATTATAAAATTCATTAAGTTTTTCAAACTCCTCAAGATAACATACTGCTAAAATATTTGTTAATATATTCGCATTAAAATCTTTATGCTTTGCCCTTATATCATCTTTTTTTATATACCCTAAATATGTTTCTTCAAAATTTTCTTTTTCATAAATCATATCATAACCATTTAAATATTCATCAACATGTAGCACTGGATATAGTCCGAACTCTATGCCCAATTCATATATTTTTTCAAATATATCCGGTTTTAAATAATTATAACCTATTACTTCATCTGTGTTAGAGCGTCTTACTATGGCTCCATTGTTTGCTAATATTATAGGATCTATATTTTTAATTTGCTGCGTCAAATTTTTAGCCATGAAATAATTTCTGCCTGTTGCTACAACAATTTTAACCCCTTTATCGTGTAATTTATTTAAAGTATAAATGTCCTTTTCGCTTATTTTTTTTTCATCATTTAACAATGTGCCATCCAAATCCGTTACTACCATTTTATATTTATAACTCATTTAATTCATCTCCGTCAAATATTTAGCATCAAACAATGTTATCTATTAATAATAAAGTTGTAATTATATGTTACCATGATTTTGTATTACCTGTAAATACCCAAATTAATATTATTAATACAAATAAAATTGGCTTATTTTCTCTATTATTGCTATTGTCCTTTCCTTATGCAGCTTCTTAATTAATCCTATTGACCTGGAAATCTTAATTTTTTCAGTTGTGGAAATTTTTTATTATATTCTTCTACTTCATCTTTTGGGAGATTATTAAAAACTTCTGATTCATAAAATTTGCCTTTGATTCCTTTCATACTATCTTCTGCTAGTTCAATTCCCATAAATGCATCGAAATTTTTGCCATCGGAAGTTGTAATATTAAAATTATCGCAAGTTTTAAAACCTAATCTAGGATAATAATCAGGTTCTCCAAAAATAACAATTCCTTTATACCCTTTACTTGCAGCTAAATTCATCGTTTCTCTTAATAACAGTTCACCAACTCCACATCCCTGCCATTCTGGCTCTACGCAAAGGGGCCCAAAGGTTATAATATCTTGTATATATGACTCATCAACAACTTTCCATTTTTCTTTAGGAAAATATATAATTTCGTATTCCATAGCTTTTCTTATCTCTTCCTTTTATTTACATGGGAATTTTTACAATAATT
This sequence comes from Tissierellia bacterium, assembly GCA_028709465.1. Lineage (GTDB taxonomy): Bacteria > Bacillota > Clostridia > Tissierellales > Sedimentibacteraceae > Sedimentibacter. The sequence continues at coordinate 5,136 of JAQVWY010000129.1, forward strand.
ATTATAACATAATATAAAAAACCTTTCTACACGTAAGAATAAAAATATTTTCATTAGAAAACCGATTATTCCCCTTAATTAATGGAAAATAAAAAGCAGCTTAATTAAGCTACTTTTTTGATATTTATTGAAATTATTTTATTCTCTTTAATATTTCACAGATTAAGTTATATGAATTCTCAATTGATTTAATACTTACATGCTCATTTGGGGAATGGACATCGTATGTGTTAGGACCTAAAGATATTGCAT
>JAQVWY010000130.1 GCA_028709465.1 Tissierellia bacterium
ATAGTTAAAAGTGCTTGATAAATTGATATTAAATTATTTTTATTCACGTTTACATAACCTCTTTATTTACTTAATATATAAAATATTTCTAATTAATACTTGATTATTTCCAAATAATATAGTATAATATTATTATAAATACACATAATAATTAAATAAATTTATTACTTTAAATGCTCAACTCCTAAATTGCAATCTATAAAAAGATTGTTACTTTTATAAATTCCAAAATTGTTCAATGTAGAATTAGCAACAATAAGTTTACGTTTCATAAAAATTTTATAATAATAACTCATCAGTTTAAATTTTATTTTATTCAACATTATTTTCCTTTCTTAATTAATATGTGGGGATATTAAATAATGATTATTGAACATCAAGTAGAAACCATATTTCCAATTGAATCATTTAATAACTTAAAATTACTCAATAAACATATAGAAATTATACCAACTTACGCTTTAAATGAGGTGGAAGCAAAAAAACTAGAAGTTTCATTATTAGCAGTTGAACGCCAATTAATAATTGAAAAATTTAATTCTAATAATTTACCAAAAGCTCGTATGTTTTTAACTAAAGATGGTACAATCACATACAAATTACCTAAGAAAGTACTTGGTAATTGCACCCCTTATTGGATTGTATATGCTATTGAAAATTGGAGAGAACTAGACATACAAGATAATAGATTGATCACAATTTTTACAGAAGAGATGTGTCATTGCTTTTGGCAAGAATTTGATGAGCTTAAAGTAAAACATATTGTATTACGAGTTTTAAAAAATATAGATATTTACAAAAACGCTTTAATCGAACAAATTTATAATTTATAAAGGAGAAAATTTATGAAAAAGCTTGTATCAATATTATTATCACTTACATTTATTTTATTGTTTGGTTCATGTAGTTCTAAGATATCTAAAACAGATGTATTGCAGAGCCAAATTGAAGAATTACAATCACAAGTTAATGAGCTTAAGACAATTGAATCTATCACATCATCTTCTGATTTCAGCAGTTCAGAACCACGTCCATATCAAGATGTAAAAATCGACTTAAAATCATTAGCCCAAGAAATCACTAAAGCAGTTCCTCCATTTGAAAATCAAACCTTAACTATAGATGATTTTAATACTCCTAAAGAAAATTGGTTATTTAACAAAGATTTAGATGATATTTCTGAAATTATTATGGATGAAAATTTTATCGTAGATTATTTGCGGATATATAGTCCTAACCCGACATCTCAGCAAGAAACTTACAATGTTACAATTGTAGAAGTTAATCCAAGTTGTGATATAAAAATGACTCTTGATAACATTAGATATAGTTTTGATTCTACATCTAATAAATGGTTCAAAGATTTTGAGTATGTTAGTAATAATAAAATAAAAGGAATAATAGGAAATTATGCCTATCATGTTACAATTGGAGATTATAAAGATAAAACTCAAGAACAAACAATTGAAAACTTAATTCTATCTAAATTTAAATAAAAAACTAATCTTCAACCAAAACTGTATAGATATCATCGTTGATTCTTATATTTCTCCATGTAACAGTTTTTCCATTTATATGATAACAAGAAAGTCTTCCTGCTTTAACAGAATCAGTAACAACTGCTTGATACATCGATATACTATGTGACCTCATATAATCTGTTGTAATCATATTTGCTTGCAAGTTATTAACTTTAGCATTAACTGCATTCAATTGACTGATACTTGCTTTTGTGGCAACTAAATCTTCAACATGGGCAACATCTGACTTTAATGACCTAAATTCACCATATTCAGCATAAACTCTGTCTAACTTAGAAGGTGTAACTGCATCATCGTCAATTTTTGAAGTAGTAACTGCCCTGCTATCTATTTTTCTACTCTTAATACCATAATCATCAAGGTTATCGGCATATATATCACCATCAAACGAACCAGAACTTCCATTAATAGTTAAAATACCAACTCTAAGAGTTCCATCGGAATTTATATAATTACCATGAGTATCAGAAATACCATTTGAAGTAATATTCCAACCACCAAAATTACCACTATTGGCTTGAATATCGCCTTTGAAAATCAATTTATTGGTAACAGTATCAACATAAAATTTATCTGTCCAACTAAAACCGTCATTTGAAGTTTGGATTCTAATACCGCTTGAAGGGCTTAAAAGCATCTTTGAGCGGTTATTTGATGAAATCATTGTGATATCAGCATTTTTAATAACAGTACCATTTGAATCAATTATAAAACTACTATCCTCAGACGCAATCTTTAATTGATTACCTGCTATTAAATTACCCGCAATAACTTCAGCATTTACACTGTAAACTCCATTAATCTTTCCTATGGCTAATTTAGATGTCTGCCAGTTATTATCTGTCATACAAATTAATCCCTTATTAATCCATAATTGTTCAGGACTATATGTACCATCCGATAACAGTTCTCTACACCTTAAACCGTAATCACCAATAGTAACAGTTTGTGCAGTTGAATTAATGATTTCTTGATTTGCGGCATTTAAATTAGATGTCATATATTCATTTACAGCATCAGCAGTTTCACCACCTTTAGTCCATAAACTACTATTACTCTTTACGCTAGAACTTGTAGACTTGACATCACCCATTAATTCTCTAACTGTCCAAACATCATCACAAATACGAAACCTATTACCAAACGTCATAGAAAAATTACTAGGATTATCATAATCCAAAGTCATTTCAAGCAGAATAGGGGAGTACCACATTTTATCAGTTTCAACATAAATCTTACAACCTAATTTGATTTGATCTATGTAATTCTGAAATTCTTTAATAAATAAGAAATTTGTAGCATTCATATTAAATGTATAATTAGGTTGTGAAATTATATTAAGCTGTTTTTGCCCAGCATCATATAATTGTTCCGTTAATTCCATGATATCTAAATTACTCATAGAATCAGTTACTTCATAATTATCATTTGTATATGAATCCTCGTCAATAAAATCGTCAAGTTGTTTTAATTGATCTTCTGTAAAATTATTGGCAAAACTCAAAGCAGTATTAATAGCTTTAAGCTGATTTGAAATAATAGTAATTTCATTGTTCTTATTTGCAATCTCAGTATTTTTAGAAACTATTTCAGCATTTTTATTATTGATAGCTATAGTTGTAGACGATAAAACATCTGGATATTGAACAGTTCTTGTCTGTTCTAATGCTTTCAATTCATTCTGTAAATCAACTAGATCATCTTCGAGTACAATTAATTCAGCATTTTTATTTTTTAAACTAACAAGTATTTGACTATATTCAGTTTTACTTGATTCTATTTTTTGTTCCCAAATATTAAGCACATCAATTAAATCTTGTTTCATCCAATTAGTATTCTTATAATAGTCAAAGTTATAAATATAAGATGTTCCCAACGGATTAACATTATTGATTGATAAATCTCCGCTACCAAAAACAGCTAAAGCAGTTTTAATACTAGAATCATCTTCTGAAATAGTAATATCTTTGATTGTGCTATCGAATTTTAAAACAATATCAGTTTCAGAAACAATATTATCTGGCGTATAAGCATTGATAGTTTTATTTTCTATATCAAAGTCAAATATGCATCCATATGCTTCTTCAACATCAGTCATTAGAAAATTATAAATAGTTTTATCACCATCTACACTGTCAAATGTTCTATATGTATTCCATAAAGCAGAATCAATATGTCCAATAGTCCAAGAGGGAACTAATGCAATAATTTTACCTAGTAGTGTATTATTATCTAATTCATCATAAAATTTATATGTACCGTCCAACAGATTAGCATACTTTTTATTTAGTGTATACTCATAAGAATATGCTGTAACTGATTTTGTAGAAATACTGCCATTCATATATTCTTCGACTTGAATAATCACAAAATATCCAAATCCAATTATATGGATAACTCTATTTTTAACTAACAAATCGTAAGAGGGAGTATCAATTAAATCTTCAGATGTATTATCTGTGTATTTTTCTGGAATAGAAAATGTTACTTTAGAAACTGCATTAAATGCAGGAGTAATATTTAATCCTTGTGAAAATGATACAACTTCCAATTCTTCTAAATCTGGATTACACACAATCATCATAGGTTTAACATATCTATTTTCATAATCAAATTCAAATATCATCCATAGAACCCCCCTCCCAATCTAATAGCGTTCTGATAAATAATTTCTAATTTAGAAACTTTACCTTCGCAAACTAAGGTATTCATTCCTTTTTTAAGTTTTAAAAATCCTGAATTTGTTCCTTTAGTTAACTTACCTAATCGTCTTAGTCCAGTTGAAGATGTAATGTTTCCAGTTTTATTATCAATAGTAATGGATTCTTCATATGATAAATTACTGAATTTAAAAAGCAAATTATTATATGATGTATTTGTTATTGAAAAATTATACTCATTAGGAGCAAGAGTAAACTTGACTATTGGCTTAATATCTTCTTTATCTGCACTAATATTATAAATTCTTATTGTATTAGTAGAAGATTCAGTTAATTGATATTTTTTATGAGTGGGGAATTCCCACGCCCAAGGAGCATCACAAATAGCAGTACAATTAAATCCTCTATATCCATCACCATACACATAATCTTTATCTGCTTTTAGTTTACAGTTAAAATAAAATGTCTTAAAATTATCTATACATATTTGTAATGGTTTAAACTGCAATCCACCAAATAACCAGTCTTTGATTTCATGGTATTTATAAACATCCATAGGTTTTTCGCATACAAATTCGATTGAAAATTCAAGTGCGGGAGATTGTTTAGCTCCCATAAACAAAACTTCTGGATTACGAAATACAGTATCAGTTTGCATTTCAACTCCAGAACCACTTTCAATTTCTGTATGATTGTTATTAATATAAACAATTGACATATCAAATAATTCTGAAGCTATTCCATTATAAATAAATGGATAACCTATCAATATAATTCACCACCTTAAAATAGAGACTGCCTATTTAAGACAGTCTCTATTTATTATTTTTTCAGTTTTATTGTTTTATTTTGTTTTTATTTATTTAATAACCAAGAGTAGATGCTTGATTCATAGTAGAAAATATTTCCTTTTTAGCTTGTGCAATAATATTACTAGCAGTATTTTTCAACATAGATACAGTGCTTTGTGTTGCATCTCCTGTTACATTTACAGTAATAGAAGGGGATTGATCGATACTGGTATTTGTGTTAGTAATAGCAGAAAGTCCACTTGTAAAATTAGATAAATTCTTTAAAACACCACCTGCAATCAATGATGACAAATCAGATGTATTAGTTATTAAATTAAACAATTTACTAGCATCAGATGAATTAAATACAACTTCTGACTTAGAA
>JAQVWY010000131.1 GCA_028709465.1 Tissierellia bacterium
ATATTTCGAATAAATTTAAAGAATATCAATGTTTATCATACAATTTTAGGCTGATTATGATTTTCTAAATACTAAAGAACTAGATAAAACTGTTCCAAAAAAAAGCCATAAACCTGAATTATTCCACATGTTTTGAGAAAGTAGTGCGTACGGTACGGACGAAAAAAATAGAAAAGTCATTAATACAAATTCATCTTTGTTACATCTCTTATATTTTTTAATAAGATTAAATATTATAGGCACTAACAAAATAATGAATAAAAGAATTCCTCCATCAACTAGTGTTTGTAGTACAAAATTATGAGGATATCCAAGACCTGTATTCGCATCAAATCTGTCTAGTCCATATCCAATAAAAGGTTTATCAGCAAACATATTTAAACTAATAGAATTAAATAAATTTCTGCCATTTGAAATATTGTTATGTTCAAGTAAATTTATAGTCTTACCTAACCCATAAAAATATAAATTGTTACTTTCTAAAACCGAACTTAAATAAGTTATTATTGGTTGAAAGAAAAAAAACAAAATGATTATTGACAAAAAAGAAACTGCTAACCTCTTTTTATTAATTAATATTCCTATGTTTTCATATCTAGGTCTTACAATCCATAAAAAACCTAATACTAATAAAAGACTTAATATCGGACCTCTGGATCCGTATTGAACAAGCTTAAATAAGAATATTAAATTTATAGCAGATAATATTATAGTCGATATTTTTTGTTTCTTTGTTTCTTGTTTAAAGAAAAATATTAGATAAATAAACATTGCCATCACAGGAGTTATGAAAGCATATGATGCATCCATTGATATAGCTGATATCCAGTCCGAAGATGGAGAAAAAACTGAATCTAGTTTCAAAACTGAAAAAATCGGATAAAACATTATACTTTTTAATACAAGACGTGTATTTACTAAAATAATATTTGGAATAATTAACCCTATAATAACTAATGTCAGAAAATGCAGAAATGAAATTTTCGGAGGACCTATAAAATTCATAGTCAAGAAGAAAAAGACTAATAAATAGAATATTAAGAAAAGAGAATAATTTTTTAAATCTATTTTTTTCTTGTATTTAGATATTCCTACATTTAATATTATTAAAATAAAAACGCTTGAATATAGTAGTGGTAAAAAACCTCTATCCAAACCATTAAAAAAACCATATACTAATGCCCAGTTTATACATTTTATATCAATATAAAACCCTAATAATAACGACGTAATTATCACTGTAATGGGCAATTTTTCATTTTTCATATTTACTTTATATAATATGGTAATCTTCTAAATAAATACCCCCAAGTTAAAAACAAAAATTGCTTTATAAATGTAATTGGTGAAAGAGGAAAATATTTTTTTAACATCTTTAATGCGAGGTTAAACTGTGAATTTGATAGTGCTGAAAATAAGACTACTACATAATTTGCAACAGTAATTTTACTCTTAATACCTTTATGCTTCAATTCCAATTTATTTATTTCTTTATCAAACGATTTCAGAAATTGATCTTTTATTAGAATAAATTCTTGTGAATTTGGTGTATTACCTCCTAATCCATGAATATTAATCAATACTTCTTTCAAGCAACATATTTTATATCCTTTTGCAAAGAACTTTATTAGTAACTCATAATCTTGATGTCGTCTAAAACTCTCATTGAACCCCTCTATATCGAGAAGGGACTGTCTTGTAAACATTAAAGAAGGAGTAAACATTTTAGTTCTATTCATAAGAAGCGGAATAATAGCATTATCTTCATATGCTATGGTAAACTCTTTTTTTCCTCGAATAAGAGACAAACAATAAACACAATCATATTCAGGATTATTTTCGAGATATACTAACTGTTTTTCTAATTTATTTGAGAACCACTCATCATCATCATCCAAAAATGCGATATAATCACCTGTTGCAGCATATATTCCTGTATTTCTTGCAGATGCACCATTTTTATTGATTTCATGTTTTAGGTATATAATATCTGATTTATTATACTCAAGCATTACTTCTTCTGTTTTTTGACGCTCAATGGTATTAGGATTATTGTCATCAATAACTATTACTTCTAAATTATTATATGTTTGATTCAATACAGAGTCAAGTGCTCTTTTTAAACCACCTCTTGAGTTATAAGTTGGGATAATTACTGTAACCTTGGGATTTCTCACTAAGACCTCCTTTTCATTATACATACATTTATTTGCTATTTATTAAAAAAATACTAAAAATGTAAGATGCATTTTTTTTGACAAATAAATAAATTGTAATTTATTTATACATGAACCTTGAAAGTAAGCTTCAAAAATATCAAAATGAATTAAATGAAACACATTTATTTAATTCATTTAATTAATAACAAACCATTATTAATATACTAGCTGTTCAATCGCATAATTATATTGTTCTAATGAATTCTCTATATCTTTATTTAAAATAGAAATATTTTTATTTCTGTCTTCTAACTTCATAGGGATAAATACTTCTTCATAATTATCTATCAATGAACTAGTAGTAAAGCATTTGACGCCCATTTCAGTAAAAAAATCATACATTGGGTTATTTTGATTAAAAAACACTTTCGCTCCTGTATTGATAACTTTAAATATATTATCTGCACCTACCGCTCTTCTAGAGTTAAAAATAAATACATCATGTGATAAAACAAAATCATAATACTTATCAGTAGATAGGAATGATGTTATAGGGTTAAAACTTTCCTGTAAAAGTTTTTCACCTAAGGAAACAACTTTTTCTATATAGGTTTTATTACCATAAGATAAAATACAATTAACTTGAAATTTTTTATTTGATTTCTTCTTTATATTATATAACAGATTAATTGCATCAATGTAATTTGTATCTGGATGGCCATTATGGCCTAACAAGATTTTAAATCCTTCTGATTTATTCTTTGTTGTTACACTATTATCAATAGAACTTTTAATCTGTGGTTTAAAATAACTGAATTTAAAATATTCAGCATTGAAGGTTGAATATTCTTTATTCAATAAATCTGTTTCTAACTTATACCAATTCATGGCATAATCAATTTTATTAAGTGCTTCTTTCGCTTGAACATACAGTTTGGAGTATTTTAGTTTAATTAAAAAATAAAATAATCGCTTGAACAAGTTAAATAAAGTTTCATTTTTAATAATTCTTTTTACATTATCTATATATAGATGTTCGAAAGTTTTCCCTGAAATATATTTCGATATATTTAACAAATTAAACGAATCTCCCGTCCATTGTCTCCAATATACTTTTTTACCATTTTTTTGAAAACGTGATAACTGCTTTATATCTTCAATAAATAAATTATGGAAAATTATTTTATCAAAATCTTTAGATATTTCATTAAGATTGTAATTTTTATCAATTATAATATAGTTTGAGTACTCACTAGTGAAAGTATTAATATATATAAGATTACGATTCTTTTGATAGTATTTAATTGCAAATAAATTATTTTCTTCTAAACCACGACACTTTATTTCACTAATTAAATCTGCAAAGAATTTATTATCTTGCATAATATGTAGATTTTTTCCCATTTTACTTTATACTATTATAAATATTTATCACCTTTTCTCCTATTTCTAATTACTTTGGCAGGAGTACCATACATAACCACATCATTGGGGCAATCTGAAAGTAATAATGATCCAGCTCCAATAATAGAATTACTTCCTATTTTTATTTTCTCTTTGATTGTTGCACCGATTGAAATAGCACTAGCCTCACCAATTGTAACATTACCTCCTACTGTAACTCCAGGCGCTACACTTGAAAATTCACACATAACAACATCATGACCAATACTTGAGTTAGTATTTATAAAAGTATTATTACCTATTTTAGCTTCTGCATTAATAATTGCACCTGCCATTACTACAATACCAACACCTAAATAAACATTTTTCCCTATTTGTGCAGAAGGATGTATGGCTGAAATATATTCTATATTTGGCTTCAATAAAGATAATTTATTTGTAATTTCTTTTCTGACAAAATTATCACCAATTCCAATTATAATTTTACAATTGTAACTATCAACAATAGAAGGAATATCTACTATTCCACCTAAAACATTATAATCAAAAGTTTTATCATTTTTTTTTCGAAAGTCATCTATAACACCAATAACTTCTTTGTTGTTTTTCTCCAAAATGTCAATTATGACTTTCGCATGTCCCGAAGAACCAACAACTAAAACCTTCTCTTCTCTCATGTTAAACAAGTATAAATTAATATTTACTGCTTTATGATTAAAGATATTTCTGATAACGTCATTAAGCTTAAAGTATCATATATCGGCAAACAAATTACCTCATTAGCTATCTTATGAGCTACAGGCAGATTATTTTGCGCTGATGACTCTAAGCCCTTATACATAGAAAACTCACTTATCAGAGGGTAAAAATAACGTCGTCCAAATATATTATTTTGTTTCATTTTATCGTACAGAGTGTCTCTACTCATTCCATATTCTTTTTCATTTACGAAAATAGGAAAATATGCATAATTGGAGATTGTTTCTGTAGGTTCAGGAAGCATTGATATACCTTTTACATCTTTCAATAATTCCCTGTATGTATTTGCTACAACTTTTCTTTTTTCGATACTTTCATCAATTGATTTCAACTGAAGCAATCCCATCGCTGCCTGCACCTCATTCATTTTAGAATTTATCCCGGGTGCCATAATGGTTGTTTCACCGGCAAACCCGAAATTTTTCAGGTAATCTATCCGTTGTTTTGTTGCGCTATCATGACTGATAATCGCCCCTCCTTCAAAAGTATTGAATACCTTGGTGGCATGAAAACTAAGGATGGAGAGATCGCCGTAGTTGAGAATACTACCTCCTTTGTAATTCACTCCAAATGCATGAGCTGCATCATATATTAATCTTAACCCGTAAATATCAGCTATTTCTTTAATTCTTTCTACATGACAGGGATTACCATATACGTGAACTGGCATAATAGCAGTTGTTTTTGGAGTTATGGCAGCTTCAATTTTATCCGGATCCAGATTTCCAAACTCAGGTTCAATATCAACAAATACCGGTTTAATATTGTTCCACCATAAACTGTGAGTTGTAGCTACGAAACTGTAAGGAGTTGTAATAACTTCTCCTGTTATTCTTAAAGCTTGCAACGCTGTAACCAAAGCTAATGTCCCGTTTGCAAAAAGTGAGATATATGGCACACCCAAAAATTCTGCTAACTCTTTCTCCAATTGTTTATGCATGGGACCATTATTGGTCAATATTTTATTATCCCATATTTCTCTTAGGTAAGGAATGAATTCCTCTAAATCGGGGAGGGATGGTTGTGTAACATATATGGGCTTCTCCATAT
>JAQVWY010000132.1 GCA_028709465.1 Tissierellia bacterium
GCATGGAAAGAAACTTAAGCTCACTTATAGTGGGCAAAGCACGTGTTAATCGTATAATGCGCGAGAATAAACTGATTAGCCCCAACAGAAGGGCCAAAAAGTCTAACAAGCGTGAACATGACGGTACCATTATCACCGATTCACCTAATTTAATGTGGGCTGCCGTTGGAAAAAAGTTTTGGATTGATGGATTGGGATGGCATTGGTTTTTTGGTGTTATCGATCACTTTAACGATGAATCTACAATTAAGAAGCGTCCATGGGTCACAATATGACTCGGCTGATTTTATGAATGAAATGAAGTTCCTGGGAATAGAGATGTCCAAAGCGTTTGTGCGTTCACCTCAGTGTAACGGGATAATAGAGCAGTTTCATCGCACTCTGGAAGAACAGGTGTTGCAAGTAGAAGTATTTTCTTCCTTTGAGAAAGCTTATAATAGTATTAATAAATTTATTAATAATTACAACAAGGAATGGATATTACATAGACTAGACTACTGTTCTCCTATAGAATATAGGGAAAAGTATACCGAGCGTCGGCGAAAAGAAAAAGAGAACAACCCATCGGGCAATAAGGAGCCTGAGGTTTAGCTTGTCCTCATTTCTAGTGGCTCAATGCCACGAAGAAATGAAATGATACACCGGGGAATGTAAAAAGGGGCAATTACAAAAAGTAAAACCCCTTCAATGAATCCTTCGGTATAATATATCACCATCGGATCAGCTTGTCCGATACAAAAGTAATAGAAAAAATTAAATACAATTAAAGTGCTCGGTTATTAAGGGCTAATACACTAATAGAATAATAGATTAATGAAAATACTTTTCCTCATAGACTCCCTTGGTTCAGGAGGAGCACAAAGGCAAATTGTTACTATAGCAAAATTGCTTAAAGATATAGGATATGACGTATCTATATTGTGTTATACTCACGATGACTTCTTTGCTAAATATTTAAATGAAGCAGCAATTCCAATTCATTGGAAAGATGAGCCTAATCCTATAAAAAGAATATTAAGAATTAGAAACTTTATTCGTAAAAGAAATTACAATGCTGTCATTTCTTTTTTGGATGTGCCCAATTTTCTTAATTGTATTGCTGCTATTGGTGGTACTAGATGGAGAGTTATAACTAGTGAAAGGAGTGCTAAAAAGACTTCTCTTATTTCGTTTAAAGGAAGATTATTTGCATGGTTTCAACGATATTCGGATGCTATTGTTTGTAATTCAAATAATGCAAAAATAATGTGGATTGAACGCTATCCACGATATAAAAATAAATTGAAGGTAATTTATAATCCCGTAATATTACCTTCCCTTACATCTGTGTATATTCCCAAAAGAAATGGTAAATTGCATATTGTAATTGCAGCATCATATCAATATCTCAAAAATCCAATTGGTGTAGTTAAAGCTCTTATACTTATGAATGATGATGAGAGGAATAAAATTAAAATCAGTTGGTATGGACGTAAAGATGTTACTAACGGTGATACAAGGGCATATGAGGAAACAGTGAATTTAATTAAAAAAAACAATTTAGAAGATATAATAATCCTAAATGAACCGACCAAGGATATAGCTAATAGAATGTATGAGGCTGATTTTGTCGGGTTATTTTCTGAATTAGAAGGATTGCCGAATGCTATATGTGAGGGTATGATGCTTGGAAAGCCCATAATTATGACTAAAGTGTCTGATTATGCAAGATTGGTGGATGACAACAATGGGTTCTTATGTGAATGGGATAATCCGGTATCAATTAAAAACGCCTTTGTTGCTGCTCTTAATTTGAGTGATGAAGAGATTATCAAAATGGGAAGGAATTCAAAAGAAAAGAGCAAATTATTGTTTTCTGAAAAAACAATAGTTGAACAATGGATAAATATAATTTCGAGTTAAATGCAATTATTACACACTAAAAAATGCAATTTCTTAGTACAAAACTATGTTTTATCTCGAAGAAAAGAGAATTATTAGAGAAAAACTAATAGAAATCTGCAATAAAAGCAATGACAAGCAATAAAGTAAAGGTGTTATTGGTCTCTCCCTATTCTGGAGCAGTTGGTGGTATTTCAAGATGGACAGGACATATTTTAAACTATCACAATTCCATTAGTGCATCAACTAGTATTGAATTGGAACAGTTTTATGTGGATGGAGAACAAATATATAATAGTACAACTCCTTATAAAAGATTTTTGTATGGTATAAAAAAATATATTCCGTTTTTAAAAATACTAAGGAGAAAATTAAGATCTACACCTTATGACATAGTACACTTTTGTTCAAGTGCATCCATCAGTTTAATCAGGGATATTTTAGCGGCCGGTATTGCAAAAAAACATGAAATACCCTCTGTATTTCATTTCCATTTTGGAAGAATACCTGAATTGTATGAAAAGCGAAATTGGGAACAAAAGCTTATTCATAGACTTATAACCTTGGCTGGTAAAATAATTGTGATAGATCAAGCTTCATATGATACGTTAATGAAGGAGGGGTATAATAATATTGAATTATTACCTAATCCATTGACACCAGAGGTTAATAGAATAATTAGTGAAAATTCATTCATAAAAAGAGATAGTAGGCAAATTTTGTTTGCTGGACATGTGGTGAAAACTAAAGGTGTTTTTGAATTAATAGAGGCATGCAGAGAAATCCCTAATATCAAAGTAAAGATGATAGGTCGTGTATCTGATGATATGCGTAGCATGCTGATGGAGTCTGCCGGAGTAGATAATAGTTGGTTGGAAATATCAGGAGAATTAAGTTATGAATCAACTATTATTGAAATGCTTTCATGTGGGTTATTTGTTTTACCTACATATACTGAAGGTTTTCCAAATGTAATAATAGAGAGTATGGCTTGTGGTTGTCCTATAATTGCTTCTTCAGTTGGTGCTATTCCCGAAATGTTGAATATACAGAGTAGTGATGCTTGTGGTATTTGTATAGAACCTAAGGATGTTATTCAACTAAATGAGGCTATTGTCAAATTGCTAGATGACGAAAGTTTAGCTTTTGGATATGGCGAAAGAGCTAAAGAAAGAGTTAATGAGAAATATACAATGGATGTTGTGTGGGAGCAAATGGTGGGGATATGGGAATCAACATTACATTTATCATAGTATAGTAGTTGTCTCAATCTTTAGCTGAAATTTATACAACAAGTGATGCTTTTATTAATCCTACCTATGAAGATAATTTCCCTACAACAAATTTAGAGTCTTTAGCCTGTGGCACTCCTGTTATTACATATAAAACAGGTGGTAGTCCAGAAGCTATAGATGTATCTACAGGAATTGTAGTGGAGCAGGGTAATATTCAAGGCTTAGTTGATGCTATTAATGTAATTAAAGATAATGGCAAGCAATATTACTCTGATGCTTGTGTAAACCGTGCGCATAAGCTTTACAAAAAAAAGAATAGGTATAGAGAGTATATAGATTTGTATGAGGAGTTGATTTTAGAACATCGTTTATCAATTCCATAATTTGATAGCAACAATTATTATTTAAACCATTCTTTTCCACTAAATTGATACTAACCTAATATACTAACGATGAAAATCTATTTTTCCGATTATTTTAATGTCACTCCAGAAAAGCTTGCAGAGTATGGTGCTTTTAATATATCATTGATTAATGATATGCCTTTATTTATTGATCCTTTTTTATTATTTGGAAGCAAGAATCCTGTATATAAAAAATTACATAATGAGATTATTAAATATTTGTCATTTCTAAAATTAAAGTCAACTGAAGGTATAAATGACCCTGGAAAAATAAGAGCATGGTATAAGTTTTCGGAAGTTAAACAAAATTGGCTTGGGTATAGTCAGATAGGGAATAGTGGTAGGGGGCTTGGCATGAATTTTGGTGAAAGTATGTCTAATTCAATGCATATTGTGTTTGACGACTTAGGTAAAGAGACAATCACACAGAGCTCGCATCTAGAAAAAGTTGGACTTTTTGATATTGGTGTCGGTAAAGATAGCATTAGTGATTTTACTACTAATTTAATTAAAGATTATCTACTTACATATACTCAAGCTTTTGCTAAAGAAAATATAGAAACGAACTTGTTGAAGGAAGTTAAAATAGAAAAAGTATATTTTGATTATGACTTAGAGAGTTGGATGCCTAAGACTTTTGTACTGCCTTATATGTCAGATTATGTGATATTAACTCCCAGAGACTTGTTAACTAAAGATGATACATGGATAAATGGAGATGATCTAAGAGGAAATTTTTTAAATATTTGTAAGAGCGTTCAAAATGAAGAATTACGTTTTAAATTGAATAATTATTTCCAAGCTAGATTGCCTAGATATCCAGAAGGTAAAAAACCTTCTAGAGCTGATTATATAAATGCAGTACAAGCAACTATCAAAATGTTTCCTGAGATAATAAAATGGTATATTAAAGAGAAGGAGGAAGATAAAGAAGGCGCAAAGAGTATTTCCGAGCAAAAAGTTTTTGAAACAGAGTCATTTTTCATTCATCAAGTTTCTTGGTTTGTTAAATCTTTATTGGAAAAGACCGAATTTTATACTGTAAAACCAAATGGGTCATATGAAGAGTCACTTAATAGGATTAATTATTTAAAGGATTTCATAGAAAATAATGATGGTTACAAAATGTTTTATTTTGATGGAAAGCCAATAAAAAGAGAGTCTGATCTTCAGATAGTATATAGACTCACATGGTATGCTTCGGAATTTGATGTAAATAGAGAAGTGAATAACGGTAGAGGACCTGCAGATTATGTCGTTTCTAAAGGTTCTAATGACAAGACAGTAGTTGAGTTTAAGCTTGCTTCCAATTCTAAAATAGAACAGAATTTAGTTAATCAAGTAGAGATTTATAAGAAAGCAAATAATACAAGTAATTCAATAAAAGCTATTTTATATTTTGATGAAAGTGAATTTCAAAGAGTTGATAGTATTTTGAAGAAATTAGGATTAGATGATGACCCCAGTGTTGTATTGATTGATGCTAGTCCTAAATTATCGGCATCTAATGTTAGATAACAAAGAAACGCACATGACATACATAGTACAATTGAGCATTCTTAGACTATTTCAAATGAAGATTAAACAATGATAGAAAACCTGGAATATAAAGGCTATTGGTACTTACCAAACGAGCAAGAGAATAAAGTTGCTGGTGTTTTAATATCGTTTTATAAAGCAAGTGTTTTATTTCCTTTAATAACTAAATGGTATCACCCG
>JAQVWY010000133.1 GCA_028709465.1 Tissierellia bacterium
CTAAAATATTCATCTCATGCCTCCTACATTTTATTTATTACAAAATAAATTTCTCTTTCATTTTTTCAACTATTAATTCGGCTGATTCCTGTGCTCCTAAGTTGAAAACTTTACCTGCTTGTTTTGCGCCTTTTGTAAATGACTTCTTAACTTTCGTAGGAGAACCTTTTAATCCTATGTTATCAAGATCCACATCTATATCTTGTAATGTCCATACTGTTACTTCTTTTTCTCTATATGCTTCAAAAATCCCTCTTGGTGTCATGTATCTTGGTTCATTTAACTCTGATAACGCTGTAATTAATATAGGTAATTTTGCTTTAATGATATGATATCTGTCCTCAAATTGCCTTTTAACAGTGATATATCCATCTTCAACATTTATTTCTTCTGCGTAGCTTATGTTTGAAAGTTGTAGATGTTCTGCTATTTGTGGGCCAACTTGAGCTGTGTCTCCATCTATTGCCTGTCTACCTGTAATTATTAAATCATACTTAAGTTTTTTCAGAGCTGCTGCTATTGTTGTTGAAGTTGCCCATGTATCAGAACCTCCAAATGCTTTATCTGTTAAAAGTATAGCTTCATCCGCTCCCATTGCCAATGCTTCCCTTAATGCTAAATCTGCTTGTGGTGGTCCCATTGTTATTACTGTAACATGAGCCCCATTTTTATCTTTTATTCTTAAAGCTGCTTCTAATCCAGCTTTATCATCTGGATTTATTATACTTGGTACACCTTCTCTTATTAATGTACCAGTTTTTGGATCAAGTTTAACTTCTGATGTATCAGGCACTTGTTTTATACATACTACTATATTCACTTTTCTCTCCTCCTATTTCAACATATCGCCACTGATTACCATTCTTTGAACTTCTGAAGTTCCTTCGTAAATCTCAGTAATCTTAGCATCTCTCATCATTCTTTCAACTGGATAATCCCTTGTATATCCATATCCGCCGTAAAGTTGAACTGCTTTTGTTGTAACTTCCATCGCTGTTTGTGATGCAAACAATTTTGCCATAGCTGATTCTACACCATATGGTTGGTTTGCATCTTTTGCACATGCAGCCCTATATACCAACATTCTTGCTGCATCAACTTTAGTCTGCATATCAGCTAATTGGAATTGAGTGTTTTGAAATTGCGAAATAGATCTCCCAAATTGTTTTCTTTCTTTTGTATATTTAATTGTTTCATTTATAGCACCTTGTGCAATTCCAATAGCTTGAGCTGCAACGCCCGCTCTTGCACTATCAAGAGTTTTCATTGCAAGTTTAAAGCCCTGTCCTTCTTTTCCTAATAGGTTATCCTTAGGTACAATGCACTCCTGGAATATTAATTCGCATGTAGAAGATCCTCTTATACCCATTTTTAATTCTTGCTTACCTACGTAGAACCCTGGGAAAGATTTTTCTACTATGAATGCTGTAATTCCTTTTGTACCTTTTGATTTATCAGTCATTGCCATAATTATAAATACATCTGCATACGCTGCATTTGTAATAAATATTTTAGAACCATTTAAAACATAATGGTCTCCTTCAAGAACTGCCTTAGTTTGTTGTCCTGCAGCATCAGTTCCTGCTCCTGATTCTGTGAGACCAAATGCACCTAACCACTCTCCCGATGCTAACTTTGTTAAATATTTTTGTTTTTGCTCTTCAGTACCAAATTCATATATTGGTGCTGCGCAAAGAGATGTATGAGCTGCTAAAATTGTTCCCGTAGTTGCACATACTTTAGATAGTTCTTCGATTGCCATAACATAAGTAAGAATATCGCAACCTTGACCACCATATTCCTTTGGAAAAGGCATACCTAAAAAACCATACTTTTTAAATTTCTCGACTGTTTCAATTGGAAATCTTTCTTCTTCATCAATTTCCTGAGCCAATGGTTTTACTTCTTTTTCTGCAAAATCTCTAAACAGTTGTCTTGCCATTTCTTGTTCTTTACTTAACTGAAAATTCATCTTATTACTCCTCTCATAATATGTTTAATACCTTTTTTTAAGTATTTCATACAAATATTAGATTATATTACATACAATTTTTTATTGAGATATCATAAATAATTCATATTCACCTTTTACTACAACAGATGCATCTCTTATTAGATCATCAACATAATTTATTAAATCCTTAATAATACTCTTTTTCTTAATGCTTTAGCTACATCATCTGGAACTAGATTTTTGAATTTATCATCATATGTTGAAATTTCTTTAACACCACTAGAGCTTACAAATGAATATTCAGGTGAGGCCATCATAAACACTGTTTCCAAATCATCATTTAAAAACTTGTTATAAGATGACATACTAAGCTCATATTCATAGTCCGATACCGTTCTAATCCCCCTAATAACAACTTTAATATTATTTTTCTTACAATATTGAGCTACCGTTTCATCAGAAAGATCTACAGTTACATTTTTTATATTGCTTACTGCTACTTTCACAAATTCTACTCTTTCTTCACATGTAAACATATAATTCTTTGATATATTATTAAAAATAGTTACAACAACTTCTTCAAATATTTCTGAACATCTTTTTATTAAGTCAAGATGCCCACATGTAATTGGATCGAAGCTGCCTGCATATAAGACTTTCATTATAACTACCATTCCTTTCAATTCGTTCAGATATAAGATATAAAGGTATAAAAATATCTTACGAATACTTCAATTTTTAATATCATTCCGTAGAAATTGTGTTGGAGATTTGTCCAATTCTAAAGCTACTAATTGAGTGACTGCTAATGTTATTATAATTTCTCAGTCACTCAGTATAACTATCTCTATATTGAACAGATCCTGCTCAAAGTACAATTGCCTGAAAAATGTATGTTGATTCTTATATAATATTTTCAACCACAACACTCATAGCAGGTCCACCACCTACACATAGGGCTGCAACTCCATACTGCTGGTTTCTTCTTTTGAGCTCAGTTATTGTAGCTTGGATTATTCTAGCCCCAGTACATCCTACTGGATGCCCCAAACTAATACCTGATCCATTAGCATTAACTTTATCCATACTTAACTTCAAAACTCTGTTTACTGCAATAAATTGAGCTGCAAATGCTTCATTGATTTCATAATAGTCGATGGCATCAGCTGTAAGGCCTGCTAATTTTATTGCTTTTGGAACTGCATATGCAGGTCCAATACCCATGATTTTTGGTTCAACTCCAAAGTTTGCAGTTGATACAACCCTTGCCAATGGTTTCAAACCTAATTCATCAGCTTTTTGGGCAGTTGTAAGAATCAATGCACAAGCAGCATCATTTACACCTGAAGCATTTCCGGCAGTAACAGTACCATCTTTTAAGAATGCTGGTTTCATCTTTGATAATGTTTCCATTGATGTATTGGCTCTTGGATGTTCATCAGTGTCGAAAAATATGCTGCCTTTTTTGCTTTTTATTTCAACAGGTATGATGTCTTCTTTGAACACACCTTTGTTTATTGCTTCAATTGCTCTTTTGTGGCTTAAAACAGAAAGTTCATCTTGTTCTTCTCTTGTGATACTATATTCCTTTGCAAGATTTTCTGCTGTTACTCCCATATGGTAGCCTGACAAATCGCAAACAAGACCATCATATAGCATGCTGTCTTCAATGCTTCCAGGTCCCATACGATATCCCATTCTTGCATTTAACAGAAGATAAGGAGCATTAGTCATACTTTCTGATCCTACTGCAATACCTATTGAAGCTTTGCCTAAAGCTAAAGATTGAGTAACTAATTCGAACGCTTTCATTCCTGATGCACACTGCTGATCTATTGTATAAGCCCATCCTGTTGTTGGAATTCCTGTTTTCACCTGGACTTGTCTTGCTGGGTTTCCGTGCTGTCCATTTTTATAAATACAACCATATGCTACCTCTTCAACATCTGCAGGATCTATTCCTGCTTTTTGTAAAGCTCCATTAACAACTATATTTGCTAAATCTACTCCGCCAAAATTTTTCAATGATCCACAAAAATCACCAATTGCTGTTCTGGCTGTACTTACTATTACCACATCGTTAAGTTTCATAATAAATCTCCCCTACTATTTAAATTAGTTAATATTTTAATTTATTTTTTTACCTTTGTTGTCATAGTTATAAAACCCTTTTCCAGTCTTTATACCTAAACG
The DNA here is from genome assembly GCA_028709465.1 of Tissierellia bacterium. Lineage (GTDB taxonomy): Bacteria > Bacillota > Clostridia > Tissierellales > Sedimentibacteraceae > Sedimentibacter. Next base: position 4,148 of record JAQVWY010000133.1, read on the forward strand.
CTTACCTGCAACCATCTTTTTAAGTAATTGTGCAGGTCTATACTTAGAATCGTTGAAATCTTTATAGAATGCTTCCATAACAGCAAGAACAATATCATTGCCTATTAAATCACATAAAGCTAATGGTCCCATAGGATGATTAAAACCTAATTTCATTGCAGTATCAACATCTTCAGCTGAAGCGACTCCTTCTGAATACATTTGTATTGCCTCATTAAGCATAACTACTCCTGCTCTGTTTGCTATAAATCCAGGACTATCCTTTGCAACAACAGGTGTTTTCCCCATTGCAGATGCAAATTCCTTACTAATTTCAACGATTTCAGGTGAAGTCTCCAATCCAACTACTATCTCAAGTAATGCCATAACTGGAACTGGATTAAAAAAATGTAAACCTATAAATCTTTCAGGCTTTGATACAACATTTGCAATAGAGGTTACTGAAAGAGATGACGAATTAGTTGCAATGATTGCATCCTCTTTAGCAAGAGGGCTTATAGTCTTGTGAACAGATTGTTTAGCTTCAATATTCTCATATATTGCTTCAATTATCAAATCTGCCTCTTTCACTCTATCATAGCTAGATTCTAAAGAAAGCCTATCCAAAGCAGCATTTTTTTCTTCTTCAGTCATTTTCCCACGTTCAACATTCTTAGAAAAAGCTTTTTCTATATTTTTTTTAGCTTTACTCAACATATCCATATTAACATCATTAAGTATAACATCAAAACCTTGAGTAATAGCAACTTGAGCGATTCCTGAACCCATAGTGCCTGAACCAACAACAAAAATTTTCTTAATATTCATATAATTACCTCCTTTTTTGTAACACTTATCATTATTTTATTTTTATACCAACAAAACCATTAATAACAAAATTCATTTCCTGTATAATATCACTACCAATTAATACAGTTCAACACCTGTTTATTTATACTCATAATTGTTTGCTAATTTGTGTTATTATTTACCTTTAAAATTTGGTTTTCTTTTTTCTAAAAAAGCTTTAGTGCCTTCCTCTTTATCTTCAGTTTCACATAGT